>NZ_BSRG01000004.1 GCF_040363165.1 Thermus sp. LT1-2-5
ACTGGTGGAGCTGGGGGGCAGGTGGTTCGTCCTCAACCTGGCTCCCCATCACGAGACCGCGGCGCGCCTCCTGGGGGCCGGGCGATATTACCTGCTGGAGTGAAGGGGGTGCGGAATGTGGGTTTAGGCGCTGGAAGGCTTCCGCCTCGAGGCCCGTGGCGCTTCCCCGGTGGGGGAGGCGGAGGCAAGCAAGTACCTCGGACAAAACCTCCTTCATCCCTTAAGGCCGGTCAACACCACCCCTTCAATGATCTGCCTTTGGAAGAAGAAGAAGACCAGGAGCACGGGAAGTACGGCTAGGCTGGATGCTGCCATGATGAGGTTCCAGGCAGTGCCTGCTTCCCCCGAGAACAAGGCAATGCCTACGGGGAGCGTACGCATTTCTGGCGTTTGGACCACTATGAGCGGCCAGAGGAAGGCGTTCCAGTTGCCCAGGAAGGTAAAGATCCCCAGGGCAGCTAGAGCAGGCCTTACCAGAGGAAGCCCAATGCGCCAAAAGATCCCGAACTCGCTAAGGCCGTCAATTCTCCCCGCATCGAAGAGATCTTGGGGAAGTGTTTCAAAAAACTGGCGCATTAGGAAGACCCCAAACGCGGTGATGAGACCGGGGAAAAGGAGGCCCCAATAGGTGTTTATCCACCCCCTCTCCGCGCTCATCACGTACCAAGGGATTACCAGCATTTCCGTGGGAACCATGAGGGTGGAAAGTATGAGAACGAAAATCACTTGTTTTCCAGGGAAACGCATTCGGGCCAAGGTGTAGCCCGTTAGGCTATCGAAGAAGAGCACCGAAAGCGTCGTTAGGGTTGCCACCAGAAGGCTGTTCCCAAACCAACGCAAGAAGCCGGTTTCTTCCAAAACGATGCGATAGTTTTCCCAAGTGAGTTCCCGTGGAAGGAGGCGCAGCTCGAAGATCTCAGGAAAGGGTTTTACGGAGGTGAGAACCATCCACACGAAGGGGAGGGCCATGACGCCGCTTCCCATGAGCAGAAGGAAGAGGGCCATTAGGCTGAGTAACCGTTGGCGAAGGCTCATAGCTCCACCCTCCGCGTGAGGATTTTGAGCTGCAACAGGGTGATGAACAGGATTATGGCGAAGAGGAGTACGGTAACGGCTGCGGCGTAGCCCAGCTGGAACCGGAGAAACGCCAGCTGATAGATGTAGAGGGCTAAGGTCAAGGTGCTGTTGAGGGGGCCTCCTTGGTCGGTGAAGTTTAGGTTGACCACTTGGGTGAAAAGCTGGAGGTACCCGATGGTGCCGATGACCACGGAAAACACCAGGACCGGATTGAGCAGGGGCCAGGTGATATAGCGAAAAAGCTGGAAGCCCTCGGCCCCGTCAATGCGAGCAGCTTCGTAGTACTGGCGTGGGATGCTTTCCAAGCCTGCCAGGAAGAGAACGATTTGGAACCCTAGGTTTTGCCACACCACCACCCCGGTGACTGTGGGAAGCGCCTGGGCAGGGCTCTGCAGGAAGGGCTGAGGAGGAATGCCCAGAAGGCTGAGGAGCTCGTTCACTAGGCCGAAGTGGGGCGAAAGCATCCAGCTCCATACCCAGGCCACGGCCACTGCCGGGGTGATATAGGGTGCGAAATAAATGGCCCGAAAGAGCTCGCGTCCCCAGGGTACGGCCCTGAGCAGGAGAGCTAGGCTTAAGCCTAGGCCAATCTGCGCGGGAACTCCCAAGAGGGTGTAGAGGAGCGTATTCCACAAAGCTCGCTGAAGGAGGGGGTCGTCTAAGAGGCGGGCGTAGTGCTCTAGGCCAACAAAGTTCCGTTGCGACGGATCGGTATGCCATTGGTAGAAGGAAAGCCACAACGCCTGAAAGGCAGGCAAAATACGAAAGTACAAGAAAAAGGCCAGCGGGATGACTAAGAACGCAAAGGCCCACAACGCCTCCCGCTGACTCAAGCGTAGCCTCACCCTACCTCCAGAACTGGTCCAGGATCTTTTGCTCCTCTGAGGCGGCTAAGCGCAGGGACTGCGCCGGATCCATGTTTTGAAGGAGAGTGCGGTTGATGGCGTCCACCATTACCTTTCGCTGGGCTGCTTCGTCTACAAAGGGGGTAGCCTTGGCGTAGGCCAGGCTTAGGACAAAGGGGCCATATACTGGGTGCAAGGAAAGTTTGGGATTGCGAATAAGGTTTTTGCTGGCGGGAAGTTCTCCTACCTTCTCCAGCCAGTAGCGTTGTGTTTCCTCTGAGGTGAGGAAGGCTAGGAACTTTAAGGCGGCTTCCCGCTTTGCCCCCGTGGCTAGGGGGGTTAACCCGTGCATCCAGAAGGAACCAAAGTTGGCCTTACGTCCACCGGGTTTTTCCAAAGGGAGTTCTGCCACGCCCCAGTTGAAGCGGGCTCCTTGTTGGATCGTCCCTATGGCGAAGGAGCCGTCTATGATCATGGCGATCCGGCCTGCGATGAAGCCGTCTCTGTATCCATTATTTCCAGGGAAGAAGCCGGAAACACCGATTTCGTGCCTACGAACCCAATCCGTGTAGAAAGTGAGGGCACGGATTCCCGCTTCGCTAAGGTAGAGTACCCGTCGGCTGTCCTCGGAGTAGGGCCTACCCCCAAATTGGCGTATCAAGACTTCCCGGACCAAATGATGGTCTTGGCCATCGGGGGCGATTCCGTAGCCGATTTGGGTAAAGCGTCCGCCTTGCTTAACCGTCAGCCTTTTGGCCACGGATAGAAATTCTTCCCAGGTCCTTGGAGGGCCAGAGATCCCATTCTGCCGGAACAGATCTTTGTTGTAAAAGAGTGCCAGACTTCGCACTGCTGTGGGTATGCCGTAAAACCTCCCCCCTATCTTTGCTGCTTGGGCCATGGAAACGAAATCCCTTTCAATCCTTTGCCCCCATTCCTCCGGCAGCGGGGCCAGGTAGCCAGCCTTAACCCATGTGGGTGCCCATCCGTAGTAGAGGTTGACTACGTCTGGCCCCTGGCCCGCGGGAATGGCTGCGGCTACTTTTTGCTGAAAGGCGTCGTAGGGAAAGGTTTGGTGAAGAACCTTAATCCCAGGGTTTTCTGCTTCAAAGCGGCGGATGAGCTCGTCGATCGCTTCCACCTTGCTTTTAAATTCGTATTGCCAATAGGTAATGGTTACAGGTTGGGAAAAGCCCATGGAAAAGGCGAGAATCGCCAAGAAACCGAGCTTTTTCATGATCGCCTCCTTTGGTACCGAGGTTAACATAGAACGACCCTTCTTGTCCATAATGGCCATATGTGGGCTTTCCCCTCCCAGTTTCTTGGTCGGTATGTGCGTTTGGAGCCCTTAAGCCTAGCCCACCTCGAGGGCTTCCTCGCCCACTACGATCCCGAGGTCTACCGCTTCCTGAGCCGCATCCCCCTAGCCCCCACGGAGGAGGACCTTAGGGCCCACCTGGAGGCCCTCCTCTCCGAGCCCGGCCGGGTGAACTGGGCGGTCTACCTGGGAGAGGCCCTGGCGGGGCGCATCTCCGTCATCGGCCCGGAGCCCGAGCACGGGAAGCTGGAGATCGGCACCATGATCTTCAAGCCCTTCTGGGGCAGCCCCGCCAACAAGGAGGCCAAGTACCTCCTCCTCCGCCACGCCTTTGAGGTCCTGGGGGCGGAGCGGGTCCAGTTCAAGGTGAACCGGAACAACGAGCGGAGCCAAAGGGCCTTGGAGTCCCTAGGGGCGGTTAGGGAGGGGGTGCTTAGGAAAAACCGCAGGCTTCCCGATGGGACCTTTCGCGACGACGTGATCTACAGCATTCTGCGGGAGGAGTGGCCCCAGGTGAAGGCCCGCCTCGAGGCCCGGCTTTATGGAAGCCCTTAGCCTTTTGGTGGTCCTCCTCGCCTATCTTGGCCTCGCCCTGGGAGGGCTTCCCGGCTTCCGCATGAACCGGGCGGGGGTGGCCCTGGTGGGGGGGAGCTTTCTCCTCCTCCTTGGGACCTTGGACCTAGAAGAGGCCTGGCACGCCCTGGACGCCGAAACCCTGGTCTTCCTCTTCGGGGTCATGGTCCTAAACGCCCAGCTTTCCTACGCCGGCTTCTTCGGTCTGGCGGCGGAGGCCCTCCTGCGCCTGGCCAAAAGCCCCTTTTCCCTCCTCGTCCTCCTCACCTTCGGGGCCGGGCTCCTTTCCGCCCTCTTCCTCAACGACACCATGGCCCTCCTCCTCACCCCCTTGGTGGTGCGGGTGGTCCAGGGGCTTGGCCTGAACCCCGTGCCCTACCTCCTCGCCCTCATGGGGGCGGTGAACACGGGAAGCCTCCTCACCCCCACGGGCAACCCGCAGAACATCCTGGTGGCGAGCCTCTCTGGCCTCGGCTACCTGGACTTTTTGGGGCGGCTTTGGCCGCCCGCCCTCTTGGGCCTGGGGCTTCAGGTCCTCCTCCTCGCCCTCCTCTACCCCGAGGTGCGCTCCTTGAGGCCCCTGCCGCCCCTTCCCCCCTTGCGCTACCGCCTGCACCCGGCCCTCCTCTGGAAGGGCCTCGCCGTGGCCCTGGGCCTCCTTTTGGCCTTCCTCCTGGGCTACCCCATGGCCCAGGGGGCCTTGGTGGCGGCGGGGCTTCTCCTCTTCACCCGAAGGCTTCGCTCCGAGCGCTACTTCCAGCGGGTGGACTGGGAGCTTTTGGTGATGTTCGGCGGGCTTTTCCTCCTCACGGAAGGGGTGAGGCGCCTGGGCCTGGCCGAGGCCCTCCTGCCCTTGGCGGACCAACCCTTGGGGCTTCTCCTGGCCGCCACCCTCCTTTCCCTCCTCATCTCCAACGTGCCCGCGGTGCTCCTCCTCGCCCCCCTGGCCCATGGCCCCGAGGACTGGCTCCTCCTGGCGGGGGGAAGCACCTTGGCGGGAAACCTCACCCTCCTCGCCAGCGTGGCTAACCTCATCGTGGCCGAGGGGGCGGGGAAAGGAGGGGTGCGGGTGGGCTTTGGGGAGCACCTCCGCTTCGGCCTTCCCCTTACCCTCTTGAGCCTGGTCCTGCTTTACGCCCTACTTTAGGCGTTCCTCCAGCCAGCCCCCAATGGCGAGCACCTTGCCGTCCTCGGCGTAGGGCCCCACCACCTGGAGCCCCACGGGCATCCCCTCCACCCGGGCGAAGGGGAGGGCGAGGGTGGGCACCCCTAGGAGGCTAAAGGGAAGGGTGAGGGTGATGAAGGCTTCCCGGTGGCTTTTCCTGCCCGATTCCAGCTCCACCTCCTCCGTGCCCAAGGGAGGAGCGGGAAGGGGTTGGGCGGGGAGGAGGAGGGCGTCCACACCCCTTAGGGCCTTCATGAGCTCCAGGCGCAGGGCTTCCCGCTCCGCCACGGCGTCGCGGTAGTCCTTCTCCGTGAGGGCGAGGCCTGCCAGAAGGGCGTCCCGCACCGGGGGGGAGAAGCCTTCTGGGTATTCCTTCAGGGCCTTCTCGTGGATGCGGGCGGCCTCGTAGCGCACCAGGCGGGTGTAGACCTCGTAAACCCCCTTGAGGGGCAAGGACACCTCCTTCACCTCCGCGCGGAGGGTGGGGAGGTCCTCCAAGAGCCTCAGGAAAGCCCGCCTTACCCCGTGGCCCAGCCTGCCCTCCAAGAAGTCCAGGGGAACGCCGAAGGTGGGGTTCTGGGGGGCCTCTAGGGGAATGCTTTCCCCCGCCAGGATCTCCGTGAGGAGGTGGGCGTCCCGCACCGTTTTGGCCAAGGGGCCGGCGTGGTCGGTGGAGCGGGAGAGGGGCAGGGCCCCTTCCAGGGAGATGCGGCCATAGGAGGGCTTGAAGCCCACCACCCCGTTGAAGGCGGCGGGGATGCGGATGGACCCCCCGGTGTCCGTGCCCAAGGAGGCGAGGCCGATGCCCAAGGCCACGGCCACGGCGCTCCCCCCGCTGGAGCCTCCCGCTTGGCGGGTGGGGTCCAGGGCGTTGCGCACGGGGCCCGTCCAGGGGTTTTCCCCGGTGATCCCCAGGGCGATTTCGTGCATGTTGGTCTTGGCGAAGACCAGGGCTCCCGCCTCCTTCAGGCGCCGCACCGCCTGGGCCTCCTCGGGGAGGGGGGGTAGGGGGGCGCGGGTCCCGGCTCGGGTGGGCATGCCCTTCACGGGGAAGAGGTCTTTGACCGTGAGGGGCAGGCCGTGGAGGGGACCCCGTACCTGACCCCGCTTGAGCTCCTCCGTAAGGGCTTCCGCCTCCCGGCGGGCCGCCTCCTCGTCCAGGTAGGCCAAGGCGTTGCGGTCGGCGAAGGCCCTGGCCCGCTCCAGCGCCTCCTCCAAAAGGGCCAAGGGGGTGGTTTCGCCCCGTTCCAGAAGGGCTTTAGCCTTGAGGAGTTCCATGCTCCATTATAAAAGCCTTTTCCCCCGCCTCTCCCAGGGGCTTCCGCCCCGGCCAGGCGTAGGCGAGCACCTCCCGCTCCTTCAGGGCCAGGGCGAGGAGCTCCTCCGTGGGGAGGCGCTTTTCGGTTTCCAACACCACCTCCAGCCTGGCCCGGGTCACGGGGTGCTTGGGGGCGAAGAGGGTGCAGCACTCCTCGTCCGGGAGGATGGAGATGGGATAGGTGCCGATGCGCTTGGCCTCGGCCATGATCTCCTGCTTATCCCACCCAATAAGGGGGCGGAAGACGGGGAGGGTGGCTGCCTGGTTCACCACCTGGAGGTTTTCCAGGGTCTGGGAGGCCACCTGGCCCAGGCTGTCCCCCGTGCAAAGGGCCAAGGCCCCCTCTTCCCGGGCGATGGCCTCGGCGATGCGGAGCATGTAGCGGCGGTAGAGGACCACCCGGTAAGGGGTGGGGGCCTCTACGATGATCTGCCGCTGCACCTCGCTGAAGGGCACCAGGTGGAGGCGGATGCGGTGCTGGAAGCGGGCAAGGCGCTCCGCCAGGGCCATGGCCTTCTCCCGGCTCGCCCCGGAGAGGAGGGGGAAGGGGTGGAAGTGGACGAGCACCACCTCCGCTCCCCGGCGCATGAGGCGGTAGGCGGCCACGGGGGAGTCTATGCCCCCGGAGAGAAGGGCCACCACCTTCCCGGAAACCCCCGGGGGAAGCCCCCCGGGCCCCGGGTGGCGGGCCACCTCCAAAAGGGCCGCCCCCGGGAGGATGCGCACCACGAACTCCCGCTCCGCCCCCTTGAGCCGCACCTGGGCCCCCGTCCTTTCCTTCACGAAGGCCCCCAGGTGCCGCTCTATCTCGGGGGAGGTGAGGGGGAAGCTTTTGTCCGAGCGCTTGGCGGTGATGCGGAAGCTCGCGAAGCGCTCCCCCGCCAGGACCTTCTCCAGGGCGCTTTCCAGGGCGGGGAGGCTTGGGGGCACCCGGAGGACCCGGGCGAAGCTTTCCACCCCCAGGGTCGTGCGGAGCCGCGCCTGGGCCTCGAGCCAGGCCGCCTCCTCCAGGCGGAAGAGGAGGGCCATGGACCAGTCCGCCTCCAGGGTGGCCCCAAGCCCTCTAAGGGCTTCCCGCACGTGGGCCTTGGCCTTCTTCAGGAAAAAGGGGCGGTTCTGCCCCTTCAGGGCCAGCTCGTGGAAGAGGTTCACCAGGACCAGGGTTTCCATCATGGGCAAAGCCCCTTCACCGCCAGGTAAAGCCGGCTGCACAAGGAGCCCCGCCGGGCCGCCTCCTCGAGGTCCTCCGGGCGGCCAAAGCGGAAGGCGGCGTAGTAGGTCTTGCCCGGCTTGGGCTCGGGGAGTCGGGGGGGCGCAAGGAGCCGCCCCTCAAAGACCCAAAGCTCCAGGGTGTAACGGGGCCTCTCCTCTACCCCGAAGGCCAGGGGCTTGGCCTCGGCGAGGGCTGTGCCCAGCTTCTCCCGGGCCACGCGGGAGGCGGCCTCCTCCAGGGTTTCCTCCCCTTCTAGGGTCACGGCGGGAAGCCCCCAGGCCCCCCCGAACTCGGGGTCGTCCTCGGGCCGCAGGACGAGGAGAAGCCCCTCCTCCCCCCAAGCGGCCAGGGCCACGGAGCGCTTCTGCAAAGGCCCCTCGCGCACCCTCCTAGCCTAGCAGGATTGTGGCCCAGGCGCAAATCCCGCCAGGCGCAAGGGTTCCACCTCCACCGGGGTGCTGTGGAAGGTGCTCCCGCCCCCCAGGTCCGTGAGCCCTTCCCCGGTGAGGTGGTTCACCCCTTTGCCGTCGGGGGCCCACCGCTCCCACCAGGTGCCCTCGAGGACCACCACCCCGGGCCTGGGGGCCTCGCTCACCCGGGCCTTGCGGGTGATCCGCCCCCAGGGGGAGCGGATGTGGACCAGCATCCCGTCGGCAATCCCCCGGGCCCTTGCGTCCTCGGGGTGGATGAGGAGCAGGGGCTCCCCCCCTTCCGCCGCCACCAGGGCCTCCACGTTCCCGTAGGTGGTGTTGAGGAAGCGGTGGGCGGGCGGGGTGAGGAGGATTAGGGGGTATTCCGGCCGGGGCTCCGTGGGGATGACCTGGGGAGGGGGGCTAAAGCGCACGGGGCCTCGGGCGAAGGGCAGGAAGGGCTTGGGGAGGTTGAGCTTGAGGAAGCCCTCCCGCTTGAGCCGTTCCAGGGTGATCCCCTCCAGGTAGGGGTGGTCCGTGGCCAGGAGGCTTTGGGCCACCTCCTCGGCGCTCCAGTAGAGGGTGGGCTCCTTCAGGCCGAGCCGCCTGGCCAGCTCCCGGAAGACCCAGGTGTTGGGCCTCGCCTCCCCTTCGGGCTCGGCCAAGGGCTCGTTCCAGGAGAGGTAGTAGTGGCCGTAGCTGGTGTAGAGGTCGGGGTGCTCGTGGAAGAGGGTGGCGGGGAGGAGGTAGTCGGCGAAGAGGGCGGTTTCCGTCCTCACCTGTTCCAGGACCACGGTGAAGAGGTCCTCCCGCTCCAGCCCCGCCCGCACCCTTCCCGTGTTGGGGGCCACCACCAGGGGGTTGCTGTTGAAGACGAAGAGGGCCCGGATGGGCGGGGTGAGCTCGGTGAGGGCGGTGCCCAGCTGGTTCATGTTGATGGCCCGGGCCTTGGGGTTGGGGCGGAAGTAGCCCTCGTGGGGGTGGCCTCCCTCCAGGAGGTGCCGCCCCCCAAGGAAGCGCTTGTTTAGGGGAAAGGCCCCGCTGGTGGAGAGCATGGCCCCGCAGCCCGGGTAGCGCCAGGCCCCGAGGAGGGCCGGGAGGAGGATCACCGCCCTGAGGGCGTTTCCGCCCCCCGGGTGGCGGGTCATGCCGTAGCCCACCCGCAGGAAGACCCGTTTGGCCTCGCCCAGCTCCCGGGCCAGGGCCTCTATGGCCTCCTTGTCTATGCCGGTGAGGGCGCTCGCTCGCTCGGGAGGCCAGGCCTCCGCCTCCTGGCGGAAGGCCTCCACCCCCGTGGCCGCCTCCTCCAGGTAGGTCCAGTCCACCAGGCCCTCCCGGAAGAGGACGTGGGCCAGGGCGTAGGCCAAGGCGGCGTCGGTGCCGGGGCGGATTTTGAGGTGGAGGTGGGCGAAGCGGCTCGTGAGGTTCTCGTAGGGATCGATGTGGACCACCTTGGCCCCCCGGGCCTTGGCCTCCTTGAGGAAGGGGGTGAGGTGGCTGTGGGTGGAAAGGCTGTTGATGCCCCAAAGGAGGATGTAGCGGGCGTTTTCCGGGAGGTCCTCGAGGTCAGGGGCGAGGCGGGGCCCGTAGGTCATCTCCCAGGCGGCGCTCCCCGCGGTGGCGCAGATGGTCTCCAGGAGCTCGCTGGCCCCGATGGCCCGGAAGAAGGCCAGGGGGTGTTGGTTTTCTATGAGCCCCATGGTGCCGGCGTAGTTGTAGGGGAGGACCGCCTCGCCCCCCTCGCGGTCCAGGATGTCCCTGAGCCTTTCGGCGATGGCGTCCAAAGCCTCTTTCCAGGAGACCCTTTCGAACCGCCCCTCCCCCTTGCGCCCCACCCGGCGCATGGGGTAGAGGAGCCGTTCCTTCACCCTCTCGGGGTAGCGGTAGGTCTTGGCGCAGGCGAAGCCCCGGGTGATGGGGTGGCGGGGATCCCCCTCCACCCGCACCAGGCGGCCTCCCTCTAGGGTGAGGAGGAGGCTACAGGCGTCGGGGCAGTCCAGGGGGCAGGTGGCGCGGGCCCTCATGCCCCTATAGTAGGCCAAGGGCCTCGAGGGGGCCGCACCGCGCCTCATAGGGGTCGGGGAGAAGTCCTAGGGGGACGTCCAGCCGCAGGAGGTACCCCTCCCGGTAGAGGGGCCAGCGGGGCCATCCCTTAGGCTCCCCTTCCCGGGCAAAGCCCGTCCAGTAGCGGCGCATCCGCTTTCCCAGCCACTCCCCCTTTTCCCAGGCCTCCGCCCCCAGGAAGAGGGGGAGGAAGGGGGGCGCGTGGAGGTGGCCAAAAAGGGGGGCGAGCTCCAGGCCGTGGAAGCTTCCTAGCCCCTCGAGGCCAGGGACGCGGAAGGTGAAGAGGTAGGCGTAGGTGGGGGCGTGGGGGCTCTGCAGGCGGGCCGCCTGCAGGGAGGGGCAGAGGAGGGTGAGGTCGGTCTGGAGCTCCCCCCAGGCGGCTTGGGGGTTCGGGTGGCGCCTTCGGTAAACCCCAAGAAGGGTTTCCGCTTGGTCCGGGGAGAGCCCGGATTCCTGAAGCCTCCTCCGCGCTTCCTCCCAGTCCCGGGGCCCCAGGAGCCCCTGGAGGGCGGGGAAGGTGACCTCCTCGGCGTTGGCCCCGGCGATGAGGGGGATGCCCTGGGCTTTCCCTTGCCGGAGCGCCTCCTTGGGGTCTTGGGGCAGGAGGGGGGAGCGGTGGGGCTTGAAGGGCCCCGTGCGGAAGACGGAGGGCCGGGAGAGGAAGCGGCCCATGGCCTCCAGGGTGGCCTCGCGGGGGAGGAGGCGCTCCAGGGGCAGGCCCCGCAGGCAGGCGAGGTCCTTTGGGTCGCAGCCCCGCTCCTTGGCCCAGGCCTCCCCGAAGGGGAAGTCCTCCTCCAAGGGCCTCGTGTAGGTGCACCCCCCGGACTGGAGAATGGCCCGGTGGAAGAGCCCCTGGGCCTCGGGGGTGGCGAGGAGGGTGCAGACCAGCATGCCCCCGGCGGACTCCCCGAAGAGGGTGACGTTCTTTGGGTTGCCCCCGAAGTGGCGGGCGTAGCGCTGCACGAAGCGCAGGGCCTCGAGGACGTCCAAAAGGGCATAGTTCCCCACCGCCCTCGGGTCTTCCTGGGCCAGGGCGGGAAGGGCCAAAAAGCCCAGGGGCCCCAGGCGGTAGTTGGGGGCCACCACCATAACGCCCTCCTGAACCAGGCGGTGCCCCCGGTAGATGGGTTCGGCTCCGGCCCCCGAGGTGAAGGCGCCCCCGTGGAGGTAGACCATGATGGGAAACCCTTCCGGGGGCGGGGCCTCGAGGGGGAGGTAGAGGTTCAGCACCAGGCAGTCCTCCCGTTGTGGCGGGATGGGCCCGCCGAACCACTCCGTGATCCCCGGCGTTTGGGGGCAGGCCACCACCTCCTGGCCCACGCCTGGGGGCCAGGCCTGGACGGGTTCGGGCGCCTTGAACCGCTCCGCCTTAGCGTAAGGGAGCCCATAGAAGGCGATGGCCTCGCCCTCTATCCGCCCCTGGGCCTTGCCCAAGGGGGTATGGACGGTGAAGCCCTGCGCCAGGGCTATTCCGAACAGGACCAGCAACCCCACTTTCTTCGGCATATTGCAATCTTATACCTGGTTCACGTTCTATAGCCAAGACCCACGGGGAGTTTTGCCCGCAACCCCGGGTAGGGAACCCTTTCCGTGTATCCGCCGAGGAGGCCGGTAAGTCCCCTGGGCTACCCTGGGGATGCTCCCCAGGGTACGGCTCCGGTGGCTGCGAGATGAGATAGTTGCTTCCCTAATCTGCCTAAATACGACCGAACAGGCATGTTTGACACTTCCCCAAAGCGAAAGGTTGATGCCAGGCTCCTTCTTGCCCTGTGTTTGGACTTGGTCAACGTTTCCGGTCTTGTGCTATACTTGGGGTGTCGGCCCTGGCCGACGGGGTTCTTGAAAGCCAGTTTTTCCCTTGAGGAAGGCGAATATGCGCTTTTCCCTTCTCATCGACCCTTCCGCAAGTGGCTTGCGAACGGGTTAAACCCCCAAAAACCGCCCTTATACGGCGTGTGCATATTCCAAGCTTCATCTTTCTCACAAACCCCCCTCCAGGAGTGCCGTCCAGGACGTAGCAGAAAAGGGGGTGCCTTGCACGAGATGCTTCCCCGTCAGGGGATTGCGACTTTCGCAACTCTTCAAAGAACTTTTCCTTGGGCTTTTCGACGGGGGTTGCACGAGATGCTTCCCCGTCAGGGGATTGATACGGTCTTCTTAGTCAAGCCACCGGTTCCAGCCGACCGGCGTAGTAGGCCCTGAGCCGCCCCATCATCCGCCGCAAAAGCTTGTGGGCCACCGCCAAAAGGGCCTGCTTCTTCCGCTTGCCCCGGGAAAGCAACCGGTGGTAGAAGGCTAGCATCTCCGGGTCATGCCGCACCGCCACCAAAGCCCCCATGTAAAGCCGCTTCCGCAAGAGACTAGGCCCCTTCTTGGAAAGCCGGCTCCGCTCCACCGTCTTCCCCGACTCCTCCCGCTCCGGGATGAGCCCGGCGTAGGAGGCCGCCTCCTTCGCCCGGCCCCAAAGGTGGGGCGGCACTAGGGCCAGCACTGCCGCCGCCACCTGGGGACCTACTCCCGGGAGCGCCAGGAGAACCCCGGACTCGGGGAAGGTTTCCAGAAGGGCCCGGATTCTTTCCTCCACCTCCTCTAGGAGCTCCCGTACCAAGGCCAGCTCCCTCTGGAGGAGGGCCATGACCCCCTGGCTTCCCGCCCACGTGGCGGCCTCCCGTTGGTTCAGGATGGCCCTTTCCCGCCGGGCCAGGTCTTCCTGGTACCCCACCAGGGCCTTGAGCTCTTGGAGGGCCTGGGGGGGAGGGGTGTAGGCCCGGAGTTCCTCCCGGTAAACCTGGGCGTAGCGGGCGAGGAGGAAGGCGTCTTGGCGGTCGGTCTTGTTGCGCTCCGCCATGGCCTTGCGGAAGGCGGCCAGGTGGTAGGGGTTGACCAGGGCTACGTGGAAGCCCCTGGCCACCAGGAGGTTGAGGAGGGGGAGGTGGTAGACGCTGCTGGGTTCCAGGGCCACCCAGGTGGGGCGGTGGTGGGCCAGGGCGGAGAGGAGGGCTTGGCGGCCTTCCTCGGTGTTGGGGAAGCGGAGACGGGTGGGTTTGGCAGAGGGGGAGACCAAGGCCAGGTCCAGGTGGGGTTTGCTGACGTCAATGCCTGCGAAGAGCATGCTTTACCTCCTTTGCTAGACTGAGGGAGGTGGCCACCCGACCCCGTGTGCCGTCCATGTGGATGCGGTCGTGGAAGACCGGGATACGGTGCGGCAGGGAGGCCGGGGCGGGTGGCTACCCATCAATCCCGCGGGCGTGGTGGCCCGGCAACCTGAGCGGTAGAGCCTCCCTCATGGGGGAAGATACATGCGACCTCCACGGAGGCCTTAGCGATGGCCTCGCGGGCCAGCTCCTCCGGTTGCACGAGATGCTTCCCCGTCAGGGGATTGCGACCGCAAAACCACGGGGTCGCCTTCCAGGAGGGAGAGAAGTCGCAAGTTGCACGAGATGCTTCCCCGTCAGGGGATTGCGACTCCCAGCGACCCCCCTTCTCCCAGAGCCTGATTATGACGTTGCACGAGATGCTTCCCCGTCAGGGGATTGCGACAAGGCCACCATTGGGTCCTTTGCGTGCCTCACAAAGGACCGCGCGGGTTGCACGAGATGCTTCCCCGTCAGGGGATTGCGACGGGTGGAAGAAGTGGGTAATGGCGGCCGCTGCCCATAAAGGCAGGGTTGCACGGGATGCTTCCCCGTCAGGGAATTAGCACCGCCCCCTCAGGCCATGCCTCCTGGGCGGGGGCTTTCTGAGCCCGCTTTACCGCCCCGGGGCCTTGGGGTAGGCTCTTCGGGGGAGCCGTGGAGCCTATAGAGGCCGTTTTCTGGCGGAAGGGTTTGCGGGTGGCGGGCTTGGATGAGGCGGGCCGGGGGGCCTGGGCGGGGCCCATCGTGGTGGGGGCCGTGGTCCTGCCCCCGGGCTGCTACCCCTTTCGCGACTCCAAGCTCCTCACCCCCAAGGCTCGAGCCCGCTGGGCGGAGGAGGTGAAGCGCCTGGCCCTGGCCTGGGCCCTGGGGGTGGCGGAGGTGGAGGAGGTGGACCGGCTTGGGGTGCTACAGGCCACCTTTTTAGCGGCGGAGCGGGCGCTTCGGGCCCTTTCCCTGCCCCCCCAAGCCCTGGTCACGGACTACCTGGCCCTTTCCACCCCCCTTCCCCTCCTCGCCCCGCCCAAGGCCGAAGAGAAAAGCCCCTCCGTGGCGGCGGCCAGCATCCTGGCCAAGGTGCATCGGGACGCCCTCATGGAGGCCCTTGACCGCCTTTATCCCGGCTACGGCTTCGCCCGGCACAAGGGCTATGGCACGGAGGAGCACCAAAGGGCGCTTTGGGCCCTCGGGCCTTCCCCCATCCACCGTCGGCGCTTCGCTCCCGTGGCCCAGGCTCCCTTAAGGTTTTCTGAAGGCGAGGGGGAAGGGGAGGGCGTAGCCTAGAGAGAGGAGGTGTCTATGCGCTTCTTGGCCCTGTTGCTTGCGGGGCTCCTTTCGGGGTGTACGGTTACCCTTCAAGGGGTTTCCCTCTCCTACCGTTTGGACTTCGCCCCTGCTATCCGCTATTTCGCGCCGGACCGGGGGCCAGGAGCCACGTACTTTTTAGGGGAAGAAGTGCGGTTTTTCCTCACCCTGGATGCTCCCGGCTGGATTACCCTGGTGGTCCTTGACCCCGATGGCCGCACGTATACTCTGGATAACTTCCACTTATCTTCAGGGACGCACGTGCTGCCTCCCGGGGCCTACCGCTACGTCCTTACGCCCCCCAGGGGCCTTCACCGGGTGCGGGCTGTTTATACCGATCGTTATCCGGGTTCGCTGCGCTTGGAGGGGCTTTACACCGATTGGGATGCCCGCTTGAGGGTATATCTGGAAGCCTCGAGGGCAAGCCGGTACCAGGTGGCTGAAACCCACTTCTACGTGTACTAGTCGTGGCGGTTTCCGAAGCCCTCGCGGGCTAATATCCCTTGCCACTCGGCGTACGCCTCTTGGAGAAGGCTTTCGGGAAGGGGCCTTACTTCAAGCCTGCCTAGGTCTAAGGGGACTACCCAGTGAAGGCTTTCGGAGAGCTTTTTCTTGTCGCGCAGGAGATAGGGTACGAGGGTAGCAAAGGGTACAAGGGGAGTCGGGGGCGGTGCTAGCCAACGGAGGAGCCGAAGCACGAGGGGTGTGAGGTCTCTACCACCCAGGGCCCGGCCCAACAGGGCGGCGAAGAGGAGGCCGTAGGCCACCGCCGCCCCGTGGGAGAGGGTGTGGCGGGTGTGGGCCTCGAGGGCGTGCCCCAGGGTGTGGCCCAGGTTCAAAAGCCTTCTTTCCCCCTTCTCCAGGGGGTCTTTTTCCGTGATGGCCACCTTTACCGCCACTGCCCGGGCCAAATAGTCCTCCAGGCGGGGGCTTTCTGGGGTGAGGCCCTCCACCTGGAGAAGAGCCTCGTCCCCCTGGATGAGCCCGTGCTTGAAGGCCTCTACCAACCCCTCCTTGAAGGTGGCGGGGGGGAGGGTTTTAAGCGCCTTCGTCTCGGCATAGACCCCCAAGGGGAAGTGGAAGGCCCCCACCAGGTTTTTGCCCTCGGGGAGGTTGAGGCCTGTCTTGCCCCCCACGCTGGCGTCCACCACCGCCAAGGTGGTGGTGGGAAAGGCCAGGTAGGGAATCCCCCTCAGGTAGGTGGCGGCCACGAACCCCCCCAGGTCCGTGAGGGTGCCCCCGCCCACCACCAGGAGGGTGGCGTTCCGGGGAAGACCCCGCGCCGCCAGGAAGGAAAGGGCCTTTCCGTAGACCCCAAGCGTCTTTGCCCCTTCCCCCCCTTCCAGGCCCAGGCGGTGGACCACGCCCAGGGCCTCCGCCACCTCCAGGGCGAAGGCCTCCACCTGGCGGTCGTAGAGGAGGGCCAGGGGGCCTTCCACCCGCACCTCGGCCAAGACGCCCTCCCCAATGAGGATGGGGTAGGGCACGGGGTTACGAACGTTTAGCCTCTGCATACGCCCAAAGCTTTGCGACGATTTCCTCCACTACCTCCTCCACCTGCCGATGGTCGGTGGACACGTGCACGTGGGCCTCCTGGTAGATGGGGGTGCGGGCCTCGAGGAGGGCGCGGATGCGCTCCAAAGGGTTTTCCACCTGCAGAAGGGGCCTTTCCCCCGGTTTCCTCGTGGCCCGTTCCAGGATGGTTTCCGGGCTGGCCCAAAGGGCCACCACCGGACCCCGGGCGAGGAGGAGGGACCGGCTTTCCGGGTCCACGAAGGTGCCCCCGCCTAAGGAAAGGACCAGGAAGTCCTTGGCCACCAACTCCCGCACCGCCTCCTTCTCCATGCGGCGGAAGGTTTCCTCGCCCAAATGGCGGAAGATGTCGGGGATGGAAAGGCCGGTGCGCCTTTCGATGTAGCGGTCCAGGTCTATGAAATGAAGCATGAGGGTGCGGGCCAACTCCCGCCCGATGCGGCTTTTCCCCACCCCCATGAAGCCGGTGAGGCTGACGAAGGTGGCGGGGCGGGGGACCTCGAGGCGGGCCATGGACCTATCCTACGCCCCGCTAGTAGCGGAGGGCCCGTTCCCGGTAGCGGTCCACCCGCTCCTGGATCTCCTCCAAGGTGTCTCCGCCAAACTTCTCCAGATAGGCCTGGGCCAAGACGATGGCGGAAAGGGCACATAAGATCACGCTGGCGGCGGGCACCGCGGTGGTGTCCGAGCGCTCGCGGGCGGCGTCTTTGGGCTCGTGGGTTACCACGTCCACCGTGGGCAGGGGGCGCATGAGGGTGGCGATGGGCTTGAGGGCGGCCCGCACCACCAGCTCCTCCCCAGTGGTCATGCCGCCTTCCAGGCCTCCAGCCCGGTTGGTCTTGCGGTAAAAGCCTCGCTCTGGGCTCCAGTAGATGGCGTCGTGCACCTCCGAGCCCCGCTTCATGGCGTTCTCAAAGGCGGGGCCGATCTCCACCCCCTTGACCGCAGGGATGGAGAGGGCCATCTGGGCTAGGCGGCCGTCCAGCTTCCGGTCCCAGTGGACGTGGCTCCCGAGGCCGGGCACCAGGCCCCGGAAGCGGGCCTCGATAACCCCGCCCAGGGTGTCCCCTTCCGCCTTGGCCTGGTCAATGCGGCGGATCACCTCGGCCTCCGCCTCGGGGTCGGTCATGCGCACCGGGCTTTCCTCTATGCGGGGCACAAGTTCCCAGGCGAAGGGAACCTGGCTCCACACCCCCGCCATCCCCGGCACGTACCCCACCCCCTCGACTCCCAGGAGGGAAAGGAGCTTCATGGCCACCGCCCCCACCGCCACCCGCATGGCGGTTTCCCGGGCGCTGGCCCTTTCCAGGACGTCCCTTAGGTCCTTGTGCCCGTACTTGATGCCCCCCGCTAAGTCGGCATGGCCGGGGCGGGCGGCGGTGAGGGCCTTTTTGCGGGGTTCGTGACCGGGGGCGGGGTCCATGATCTCCAGCCAGTTGCGGTGGTCGGCGTTCCGGATGGCCAAGGCCACGGGGGCCCCGGTGGTGCGCCCGGCCCGCACCCCGGCCCGGAACTCGATGCGGTCCGTTTCGATGACCATGCGCCGCCCCCGGCCATAGCCCTTTTGCCGCTTTTCCAGCCAGGGGTTGATGTCCTCCTCCGTGAGGGGTAGCCCGGCGGGAAGCCCTTCGATGATGGCTAAGAGCTCGGGGCCGTGGGACTCGCCTGCCGTGAGGAACCTCATGGGGACATTGTAAAGGGGGCGGGAACTTCCCGCCCCCCTCGGGCCCAGGGCCTTTTAGGGGTTTTGGGCTCCTTCCCGGGCTACGTTGGCGGTGATGACCACTAAAAGCTCCTTCTCGGTAGTTTCGTTGGTGCGTTGCTTGAAGAGCTCCCCGATAAGGGGGATGTCCATGAGGAGGGGCACGCCCTGTTGCGTCTGGTTGGTTTCCTGGGAGGTAAGGCCCCCCAGGACCACGGTCTGCCCGTCCCGCACCCGGAGGGTGGTGGTCACCACCTGCTTGGTGAAGCGGTCCACGTCCCCGTCCACGGGGTTACGCTGGACGTTGCCGGAAACCTCGGCCTTGATGTTCAGGAGAATTTGCCCGTCGGCGGTGATCTGGGGGGTGACTTCCACGATGATGCCCACGTCAAAGGGTACCCGTTCTACTTGATCGTTCACCACACGGCGGATGAAGAAGGTTTCGCCCGACTGCAACCGCGCCGTCTGGTTGTTGAGCACCAGTTGGTTCACGTCTCTCAGGGCCCGGGAAAGCCCTTGGCGTTGCAATGCGTCCAGGGTGGCCATGATGTTCAAGCTGGCGAGGCTACGGGTGCTATCAAAGATCAAAGAGAGACCGGAACTCAGGATGCTGGCCACCACGTTACCACCGGAAATGGTGTTCCACTGGATCCCCAGGCTGCGGCTCAGGTTGGACTGCACCTCCTGGATGCGCACCCTCAGGTTCACCTGGGGCACGGCCTGGTCTAGGCGGGGGATGAGCCCTTCCACCAGGGCCAGGTCCTCCTGGGTCCCGGTGACGATGAGGGTGTTGGTGCGCTCGTCCGCCACCACCGTGGCTGGGCGGCGGGCGGGCTGGGCCTGCCCCTGCCCTTGGGCCTGTTGGGCCTGGAGGGCCTCCTGGAGGACTTTAGCCAGCTCGGCGGCCTTGGCGTTGGAAAGCTGGTAAGCCCGCTGGAAGACCGGGGGGCCCTGTTCGGGGGCCCGGTCGATCTGGGCCAAGAGGTTTTGCACCTCGGCGAGCTGCTTCTCCGTGCCCCGCACGGAGAGGACGGGCTGGCCCGGCACGGTCTGGACCACGATCCCCGGAACCTCCCGGGCCAGGAAGGGGGCTACCTTCTCGGCGTCGGCGAAGCGCAAGGGGTAGAGGCGCCGAACGGTGGCTTCCTGGGCGGGAGCCACCTGGGCGGGCACGTCCGCCGCCTTGAGAAGCTCGGCGAAGAGGGCTTGGTCCGCCTCCGTGGCCTCTAAGAGGAGGGCCTTGGGGTTGCCGGGGATGTTCTCCAGGCGGGCCTGGGGAAGCTCCTTCTCCAAAAGGGGCTTGAGGCGCTCTTGGGCCTCGAGGAAGGTGAGGTTTTGCAGGGTGTAGACCCGGCGCACCTTGGCCGGGGGCTTGGGGACGTCGGCGGCCTTGAGGAGCTCGCCCAAGCGGGCGTGGTCTTCCTCCGTGGCCAGGACGAGGGCCTTTCTGGGGTCCGTGGGCACCACGCTGATTTGGGCCCCCGGCACCTGGCCTTGGAGGAAGGCGAGGAGTTCGGGGAAGGTGGCGTGTTCCAGGGTATAGGTTCGCTCCAGGCGGGGCTTAGGCTGGGCCAGGGCAGGGAGGGGCCGGAAGTCAATCCCTGCCCGTTGCAGGATGTCGGAGAAGCGGGCGTGCTGCTCCGGGGTGGCCAGGACGGAGAGGATGGCCTTAAGGCGGCCGCCTTCCTCCACCACGATCCAGTTCACGTTGAGCCCGGCGGCCTCCCGGGAGAGGAAGGGGAGGAGGTCGTTCTGGACCCAGGTTTTGGCCCCCTCAATGTTGACCACGGTGCGCGCCTGGCCCTGGGCGTCCACCTCGGTTCGCCGATAGGCCACCTCGGGGATACCCACCACGTAGGGCCTCCGCTCCGCCGCCCCGGAGCGGCTTGGGGCGTCCACCAAGGCGGTGATCACCTGGTTGGGGGCCACCACCACCACGTCCGGGGGCAGGAAGAGGTAGTCCAGGTTGAACTGGGCCCCGTAGGTGGCGAAGAGGAGGTCCCAGACCTCGCGGAAGGGCTTCCCCTGGAAGTCTAGCTTCACGTTGGGCAAGGGGGGCTGGGCCTTGGCCGGGTCCCCTGAGGCGTCGTAGGCCCGGTAGATGAGGGGCTGGAGGCCCACGCTCTTGGCCAGGGCTTCCAGGACCACGTCCAAGGGTAGGGTGGCCCCGGCCCGCACCTGGCTTTCCGAAACCTTCAGGTCCACCTTGGCGGCGAAGCGGGGCTCGTCGGGAAGGCTCCCCGCCAGGGCCACGAGGCTTAAGACCAAGGGAACTAAGGTAAATGCCTTCATAAGCGATGTTCTCACTGACCACCTCCCGCTTGTGCCTGCAAAATCGTCATGTCCAGGGTTTCTTCCTTCAAAGCCAAGGTGATGCGGTCGCCTTCTATGCGCCGCACCACCGCCTCGGTTCCGGGGATGGGGCTACCCACGGGCAACACCAAGTAGCCCTCCTTGCTTTCCAAAATGGCCACGCTCACCGGGCCCAAGAGGGTGCCGGATAGCTTTAGGCCCTTCTCCTCCACCAGGGCCTCGAGGGGGGTCTTGGAGGGCGAGGGGGCCTCGGGCGCCGTTGCGGTTTCTTGGGGAGCCTCCTCTTGGGCCAGGGGCGCTTCCAAAAGCGCCGCCGGGGGGGTCACGGCCACGCCCGTTTCCACCGGGGCTGCGGGGACCGCCGCCTTGGGAGCGGGGGTGAGGACCTTGGGGGCGGGAAGGGCCCCTTGGGTGCCAGGAAGGGGCCTGGGGGAGGTGGTTACCCGGGGCGTGGGCAAGGGGGTGCCCTGGCTCACGCGCACCGGGGCTCCCGTGGGCACCGGCTCCGGCCGAAGGATCGGGGTGGGCGTAGGGGAAGGCGCCTGCGGCGGGGCCTCCACCACCAGGGGTACGAAGGGGTTCGGGGGCGGAGCCTCCGGTTTAGCTTGGGGCACGGGCAAAGGAGCGGCCTGGGCCTTGGTGGGAGCCTGGGGGGTGGTGGGGGTCGGGGAAGGGGCGGGGGTGGCGGGTTGGTTCGGCGCAGGCTCGCTCAGGGGAGGGATGGGCGGGGCCTCGAGGGTTTTAGGGGTTTCCTCAACGGGGGCTTGGGGCACCTCCGCCGTTACCGGAATTTGAGCCGGCAGGTAGAACCCCACGTACCACAAACTGATGGCGCTTACCAGGAGCAGGCCTGCAAGGAGAATTTTGGTGGACTGGGGAAGGTTCCGCCAGGCCTGGGCGAGGCGCGCAAGGGCTTCCTTCACCGCTCACCTCCTTGGCCTTGCTGGCCGGAAGGCGTGCTGGCGCTCTCCAGATCCTTGGCCAGCATGTAAAGGGTCAGGGTCAGGCTAGTGTTCAAGAGAGGGTTCAGGTCTTGACCCTGGACGCTCAGGTTGATCCCGGAAAGCGAGCTAAAGCGGGAGAGGCTTTCTAGGCGCCTTAGATAAGCATACGTTTCCGGGAAAGGTGCCTCCAAGGATAGGGCCAGGTTCACCGCCCGCACCTCGGGCACGGGGGCTGAGGTGGGAGAGCGGTTGAAGGACCGCACCGTTACCCCGCTGCGCAGGGCCTCGCCCAGGATCTCGTTCAGCACCTGGGCTAGCCGCTCTTCCCGGGGAAGCGCCCTAAGGAAGGCTTGGCGTTCCGCCTGGAGCTGGGCGATGGCCGCCCTAAGCTCGGGGAGGGCCCGTTGCGCCTGGCGGCCCCGGTCCCGCTCGGGGATGAGGGTTTGGATCTCCTGGCGCACGGCCTCGGTTTCCTGCCGGAGGGGGACGATAAGGGAGAAGTACCAGAGGAGGGCCACCACCAACGTGAGAACGATGGCGATGAGGGCCCACTCCCGTTGCCCCAGCCTAGCGAGCACCTTGCTCACCCCCTACTGCGCCCACCCGGGCGCTAAAGGTGTAAAGCCCTCGGTTCTGGTCCAAGGAAGCCCCCTGGAACTCGATGCCGAAGCGGGGCGAGGTTTCAAAGGCTTGGATGAACCGCACCAAGGCGTTCTGGTTCAGGGCTTCTCCCTGCAGGGTGAACTCCACCCGCACCTTTTTGCCGTCAAAGGCCCCGTTTTGCGCTTGTTGCGCCGCTTCTTCTTCCGTGAGGGCCCGGGTGGCCACGGACCGGAGCGCCACACCGAAGCGCCCCCCTTCCCGGGGGATTTGGTTGATGAAGGCTGCCAGGTACTCGGACCAAGGTATGAAGTTCTTGCGCAGGCTCTCCCGGATGGCGAGCAGGGCCTCGAGGGCCCTTCTCTCCTGTTGCAGGCGGTTTTGTTCCTGGATGAAGGGCCTTAGCGCCTCCACCTCGGCCCTTAGGGCGTCCCGCTCTTCTTTGGCCAGGGAAAGCTCGGTGTAAGCGGTGTAGTGGAGGAAGCCCAGGGTGAGGAGGACCACCAGGGCGAATAAAGCCGCCGCCAGCCGCCACCAGCCGGGCTCCACCCGGCGGCGCAGGTTCTTGGGCAGGAGGTTTAGCCTAATCAAGCGGACTCACCCCCCTTAGGGCCAGGCCCATGGGCACCATGAGCTCGGGCCCCGCTTCCCGTAGCCTTTCCAGGTCAAAGCGCTTGGGGTCCACCTGGATGCTTGCCCAGGGGTCGGGTACCTGGAAGTTGACGCCTAAGGTGTCGGTGAGCAAGGTGGCGAGGCCCCTTAAGCGGCTTCCGCCCCCGTAAAGGTAGCCCATGTCTGGCTGAATATCCCCCAGTTGAACCCTGAAGAACTCAAGGCTGCGGCGGATTTCCTGCGTCAGGTCTACGAGAACGGGCCGGATGGCGTCGTAGATGCGGGCGGGGCTGTACCGCTCCCGTTCGGCGTCAAAGTCCAAGAGGAGCTCCTCGTCCTCGGTGGGGATGGTGGCGAGGCCGTAGGTGCGCTTGACGTCCTCCGCACTTAGGAAGTCCAGACCAAAGCTTTTGGCGATAGCCTCGGTAAAATCTTTTCCAGAGAGGTTTAGAACACGCACGGCTAAAGGACGGTCTCCTCGGGTTAGGACCAGGCTAGTGCTTTCCGCCCCGATCTCTACCGCCACCACGATGCGGTCAGGCTCTTTGTTGAGCTCTTCTTCCAGGGGGTAAAGCCCCGCAAATGGTTTGACATCCAGCACCAAGGGGGTAAGCCCCGCCTCTCGTAAGGCCTCTATGAGGCTGGCCACGGCCTCCTGACGGGCCGCCGCCACCATCACCTCCATCTGTTCCCCTTCCGCCACCTCGGCCAAGGGGTCCAGGGGGGCGAAGTCCAGGATCACCTCGTCTATGGGAAAGGGAATGTAGCGTTCCGCCTCCCAACGCACCGCCTCCTCCATCTCCTTAGGAGGCATTTTAGGTACCTGGAGGGTGCGCAGGATGACGGCGGGGTTAGGTACGGCGCTCACCACGTACCGTTTTTTGGTCCGGGCCTCTGCGAAGAGTTCACGAATCTCCTGGGCTAAGGCCCCAGGTTCCTTGACCACCCCGTCCACCACCGTACCCGGAGGAATGGGGCGGATGGCGTAAGCCCGTAGGGCCGGGGGGTGACCCGAAAGCTCTACTAGCTTAAGGCTAGAAGCCCCTACCTCGAGGCCCAAGGCTTCCACTCGAGGTCTAAATAGCTTGCTCAAACCCGAGAACACGGTGCCTCCTTACTAGGCTACGTTGGGAACCCAAACCAAGGTCATAGGCGAACCTAACCCTACTCTATACCGCTTAGGGCAGTTTAGGGAAGAGGCCCTAAGGGTACATGGTATTAGTTTACCTTGTTTCCACCAAAAAAATATAAATCCCTCCCCTGGATCGGGAAGGGTGTAGGACGCTTTCGTTTAGAGGGTCTTGAGCGCTTCCACCACGGCGCGGGTAAAGGTTTCCGTGGTGGCGTCGCCCCCCAGATCGGGAGTGCGGGGCCCTTTTTCCAGGACGAGGTCCACGGCCTTTTCCACCTTTTTGGCCGTTTCCTTTTCACCTAGATAGTCCAGCATCATGGCGGCAGAGAGGATGGTGGCGGTGGGGTTGGCGATGCCCTTGCCGGCGATGTCGGGGGCAGAGCCGTGGACGGGTTCAAACACCGCCGTGGTGTCCCCGATGTTGGCGGAAGGAGCCAGGCCCAACCCCCCCACGAGCCCGGCGGTGAGGTCGGAGAGGATGTCCCCCAAGAGGTTGGTGGTGACGATGACGTCAAAGCGCTCGGGGCGCATGACAAGCTGCATGGCGCAGTTGTCCACGATGATGTCTTGCACGTTCACCAGGGGGTAGTCCTTGGCCACTTCCTGTACCGTGTCCAGGAAGAGGCCCTGGGTCACGGGCAGGACGTTGGCCTTGTGGGCGATGTGGAGCGTTTTTCGGGGGCGGCTTTCGGCGAGCTTCAAGGCCACGCGCCCGATGCGCTCGCTAGCCTTTTTGGAAATCACGGCGTCGGCGATGGCCACATCCAGGTAGCGCCGTTCCTGCTCCACGTAAAGGCCTTCTGTGTTCTCCCGCACGATGATGAGGTCCACCCCGGGGCGGCTACCAGGGATGGGGCGGCTTTTGGCGGGGCGCACGTTGGCGTAAAGGTCTAGCCGCCGCCTCAAATAGCGAATGGCCCCAAAAAAGCCCGGCACCTTGCGGGTGGGGCTGGTGGCGGCTCCAAAAAGGGTGGCGTGGCAGGAGAGGATCTTTTCTACGGTTTCCTCTGGGACGGAAGTCCCTCTTCGCTCAAAGGTTTCCCAGCCAGCTTCGGCCTCCACGAACTCCAGAGGAAGCCCCGTGGCCTCCAAAACCTTCCTGGCAGCCGGCACCACCTCGTGGCCAATCCCGTCCCCTTCAATCAGACAGATGCGGTACGCCATCTTGCCTCCTGGTCAGGGGTATCCCCCCTCCATATACACTACACCGAACGGCTAAGCCCGCAGGAGAAGGAGGGCCCACACCAGGGCCAGGAAGCCCAGAACCCTTAGGGCCTGGGCCCGGCGGGGGAGGCGGGGGTGGCTTGCCCGTAAGGCGCCCTCCACCACCACCCCGGTGATCCCAGCCAGGATGAAGAGGTCCCCCAGGCTTACCACCTTGCGCAAGGGGGGTAAGGGGATCACGTCGCCCAGGAAGGACAGGCGGGTAGTTTCGTCTAAAAGGGCGTGCACCGCATCGCCCTTGGCCTTGACGATGGGCACGAAATCCCCGAGGCCCGCCCGCTCCAGGGCCTCGGCGCTTACGGGCATGTGCCCTTCGTTGGCGAAGATCACCATGGTGTTCAGGATGAGCCCCACCAGAACCAGGTAAAGGCTTTTCAGGTGGCGGTTTTGGTAAAGGCCATAGCCCACCAGGAAAAGCACCAGCGCCTTGGCCAGGGGGCCAGCCCATGCGGGCTGGAAGACCCCTTGGTAGGTGCCATAGGCGAGCCCGCCCTCCGCTAAAGCCGCCAGGAGGAAGGCCCACGGGGCCTTTAGGTCTATTCCTCCGAGGTCCTTTGGCCGGGCTCCGAGGGCGAGGGCGAGGCCGAGGCCGAAGAGAGCTGCGGCGAGGTAGAGCGTGATACGGATCCCTCCTTTGCTGCGATGTAGGTTGCGCGGTCGCGCCAGACGGGGTTTTGCTCCCAAAGCTGGGTGAAAAGCTGAACGAGCTCGGGGTCAAACTGGCGGCCCGAATTTTCTTGGATTTCCTGTAGGGCTTGCTGAGGAGATAGCGCTTCCCGGTAGGGGCGCCCGGCGGTCATGGCCTCGTAGGCGTCTGCTAGGCCCACGATCCGGGCTTCTTCCGGGATCTTGTGCCCGGCGAGGCCCTTGGGGTAACCCCGCCCGTCCCAGCGCTCGTGGTGGTGCAGGATGACCCGGTAGACCAGGTCGTCGAAGGCCACCTTCCGGGCGGGGGAAAGGAGTTCCACTCCCTTTTGTGGGTGGCTTTGGATGAGGGCGTACTCCGCCTCCGTGAGCTTCCCGGGCTTTAGGAGAACGGCCTCGGGGATGGCGATCTTGCCGATGTCGTGCAGCCTCGCTGCCCGGTAGATGTCTTGGGCCTTGGCCTGGTCCTTATATAAGGCCAGGGCTAGGTCCCGGGAGATGTCCGCCACGCGCTCGGAATGGAAGCGGGTTTCTTTTTCTTTGGCCTCCAAGGCGTTCATCAGGACTTCCAAGGTGGTGTCAAAGGCCTGCTCCAAGCGCACCTTTTCGTCCCAGTAAAAGCGGCTGTAGTAGAGGGGAATGAGGAAGAAAAGAATGGTCCACCCGCCCCAGTTGGCGATAAGCGGGGTTTCATAGGCGCGGGCGAGGAGGAGGGCGAGGGGGGAAAGGAGCATATAGCTAAGCGCAGACCAGCTCATGTTCTTGCGCCAGATTTCCCGTAGGGGTGTTTTTGATTCCAGGTGGATGGCGAATGCGACCAGGGTGGAGTTAACTGTAAAGAGGGTAAGCGATGATAAGGCTATGCCAAATCCTGCGCTAAGGTTCCAATTTCCTAACCACAAGGTGTTTTCCTGGAAAAAGGTCCACACCAAAGCCGCAAGGGCAGTAGCTAGGCCATCTTGGGATCGGTTAAAAAGCTCTTTGTACCAAACGCTGCCGCCCCATTGCGCCAGAAAAGCCGCCAAGGGTGCTACCCACGGAGGGGTGAGCACCACCAGCGCTAGGGCAAAGAGAAAAAGCTGGCTCATCCCTGCGCTAAGAGGAAGACGAACTTCCACCCTAACGCTCCAGAAGACTAATAAACTCCAGAAAACAAGGTCCCAGACGCTTAGGCGAAGAGGTGCGTCTTTATACGCCCAAATAAGGTAGCCTTCAAGCAGAGCAAAAGCGAGGCAACTGGCAGTAATAAACAAAAATATAGGTAGGGGGGGCATTTCCAAACCCTTTTGGGTAAAAGAGCCCTTTTCGCTTGGCTGCGCCACGTCCCAAGCATAGCATAATCAGGCTTAAGGTAAAGCAAAAGGAAAACTGGCCAGATTTCTGGCCAGTTTTCTTACCTCCAGTGATAAGTAGCTCCAGCCGCAAGTCCGAGAGCGATCAGAGAGCCGATAAGGGTCAGAACCTTAGCGATGAGCTTCTTCATCTTCATCCCTCCTTTTCCTTAGCTTCCGGGGGGTCGGCCCCGTTTGCTTGTCTTTTACTTTAGGGGGGGCGGTCAATACTGTCAAGAGGGAAAGAATAAGTATGGGCACGATGAAAACTGCCGATTTGCTTACAAAAATCTGGAACCTATCAGAATTATACCACCCAGCTTAGCACACCACCTGCCAGCTGGGTAGGGTGCCTAGCTCGGGGGGGAACCTTCCGGGTTGGGGGAAATACCCAAAAAACCAACAAAGAGGCCCGTGGGGCTAGCTACCCCACGTGGCCCCAATGGCCCGCTTTAAATGCAACCCCAGAATACACCGGCAATACCCAAAAATGCCAAAGCCGCCGAAAATTTACTGCCCCAAATACACACCCGGAATCCAAAGATTTCGCCGCGGGTTCCCACCCCCTTCAGGGGTAGTTTAGCAAATAGCTTGCGGTGGCAACCCATGCAAAAGGAAACCGCCCCCTAAGGGCGGCTTCTGGTGCCGAGGGGCGGAATCGAACCGCCGACACTGCGATTTTCAGTCGCATGCTCTACCAACTGAGCTACCTCGGCCTGGCGGCCCCGACGGGACTCGAACCCGCGATCTCCCACGTGACAGGCGGGTGTGTTAACCAACTACACCACGGGGCCTTAGATGTTTGCCGGGTCGGGGGCGTCCGACCGGGCACTTAGGATGATAGCCGGGGGAAGGGGAAGTGTCAAGCTTGAGCTGGAGCGAGGTCTTCGCCCTTCACGGCACCCGGCGGGGGATTGGGCGGGCAAGCCTCTTGGTGGACCGGGGCGAGTCGGGGTACCGGAACGTCTTCCTGCCGGATGGCCGCATCCTCTACATGGGAGAGGGGAAGCGGGGACACCAGGAACCCGTCGGGGGAAACTTGCGCCTTCTCCTGGCGCACCGGGAGGGCCTGCCCTTGCGGGTTTTTCTCCGGGAGCGGCCTGGGGTGTGGCGGGACCTGGGGTGGTACCGGGTGGCGGGGTGGCGGTATGCGCTTTTACCCGAGGAGGGGCGGTACGTGTACTGGTTTACCCTCGAGCCCGGTGGATGCGAAGAAGCCCCTTGAGGGTGAGGTCCTCGTCCACCACGTCAAAGGAGGGGCAGAGGTCTTTGAGGGTGCCGGCAAAGCCCCCGGTGGCGATGACCAAGGCTTCCCCCGCCTCCTCCTTGAAGCGGCGCACCATCCCCTCCACCAAGGCGGCGTAGCCCAGGACGAGCCCCGAGCGCAGGGCGTCCAGGGTGTTCTTGCCCACCACCCCCTTGGGGGGTACCAGGTCTATGCGGGGCAGTTTGGCCGTGCGGGCGGCGAGGGCATCGGCGGCGGTTTGTGGGCCGATGGTGATGGCCCCGCCCAGGTAGCGGTTGGGCGCTTCCACCAGGTCAAAGGTGGTGGCGGTGCCGAAATCCACCACGATGTAGCGGCCCGTGGGGCTGGGGTAGCCTAGCGCCCCCACGGCGTTCACCAGGCGGTCGGCCCCCGCCTCCTTGGGATTGTCAAGGAGGACCTCGAGCCCCGTGGCCTCGGCGTCCACCACCTGGGCCCGGATGCCAAAGAGCTTCTCTATGGCCTCTTTCATCTCCCGCTCCACCGGGGGGACCACGCTGGAAAGGAGGGCTGCCTGGGGTGGGGGGAGGCTATCTAGGGAAAAGAGGTTTTTCAGGAGGACCCGGTACTCGCTTTCCATCCGCATCCGGTCGGTGTGGATGCGGAAGTGGGCCACCAGGTCTTCGCCGGCAAAGACCCCGAGGGCGGTGGAGGTGTTGCCGATGTCTACCGCCAGGAGCATCTAGCCTTCCTCTTCCTCGGTCCAGGGTTCCAGGACAACTCGGGTGGTGATTTCGGCGTTGAGGTTGGCGGAAACGGAGCAGTACTTGGTGTGGGAAAGGTGGACGGCCCGTTCCAGGGCCTCGAGGGTCACCTTGGGCCCCGAGGCGATGTGGGTCACGGTGATGTGGGTGTAGCGGCGGGGATGGGTTTCCGCCCGCACGCCCTCCACCTCCACCCGGTAGCGGGCGAGGGGTTGCTTCTTCTTGCGCATAATGTCCACCACATCGTAGGCGGTGCAGGCTCCCAGGGCCATGAGGAGGAGCTCCATGGGGCGGGGCCCGGTGGCGGGCTGGTCCCCGTCGATCATCACCTTATCCCCCTGCTCGTTTACCCCCAGGAAGCGGTGCCCCGTGAGGTTGTAGACCACTACCTTCTTCGTCATGAGCCGGATTTTACCAAGCCCTCAGCGTTGCCGCTAGAATAGGCGTGAATGCGGCTTCTCGCCTGGGTTCTTCTCTTATGGAGCTTGGCCTACGCCTTTCCCCGGGTGGGGGTGCACGAGGGCTTCACCCGTCTGGCCTTTGACCTTCCGGGCAAGGAGGTGGCCTACACCCTTTCCCAAGAGGAAAACCTCTTGGTCTTGGTCCTCACGGGGGTGAGCGCCGAGGCCAAGGACCAAGTGGTGAATTCCAAGGAAGTGGCCTCGGTGCAGACGGTGCCCGAGGCGGGGCGGGTTCGGGTCCTGGTGCGCCTAAAAGGGCCGGTGGAGGTGCAAACCCACCGCTACAGCGACCCCGAGCGCCTGGTGGTGGACCTGAGCCTCAAGGCTTCCGCCACCCCCTCCCCTAAGCCAAGGCCCGAGGCGCCCCCCAGCGCCAAGGCGCCCAAGCCCCCTAGGCCCGTGGTTCTCTTGGACCCGGGCCACGGGGGGGTGGACCCGGGGATGGTGGGGTATGTGGTGGAGAAGGAAGTGGTGCTGGACGTGGCCCTTCGCTTGAAGCGCCTTCTTGAGCGGGAGGGGATTGAGGTGCGCCTCACCCGGGATAAGGACATGCACCTTTCCCCGGACAAGCGGGAGGACCTCTCCCGCCGGGCGGCCATGGCGGATAGTTCCCAGGTGAACCTCTTCATCTCCATTCACGTGAACGCCACCCCCACCCGCACCGCCCAGGGGGTGGAGGTCTTCTACTTCGGCCGGGCCCAGGACCCCCGGGTTCTGGCCCAGGTTATTCGGGAAAACGGGGGCGGGGACCTGGGGCAAAGGCTCACCCGGGAGGCCCAGAGCGTGGCGGAGCGGATCCTCACCGACATCGTGGCCCAGGCCAACCAACGCTACAGCCAGCGCCTGGCGGAGACCCTGGGGCGAAAGCTTTCCCAGGCCACGGGGAGCCCTTACCGGGGGAGCTTCCCCGGCGACTTCTTCGTCCTCCGCTACGCCAAGGTGCCGGCGGTTTTGGTGGAGATCGGCTTTGGCGACCACCCGGTGGAGGGGCGGCGGCTCGCCGACCCCGCTTACCGGGACAAGGTGGCCCAGGGGCTTTTGGCTGGGGTCCTCACCTTCTTGGCCAACGGGGCCTTCGCCCGCTAGAAGGGGAGGGCTTCCAGGGCCTCCTTGGCGGTGGAGAACCGCTCCGCTGGGTTTTTGGCTAGAAGACGTTCCAGAAAGGCTTGTTGCCCGGCCTCGAGGCCGGGGACGGCGGGGATGGGGCCTTGCAGGTGGCCCAAAAGCACCTCCTCCGGGGCTCCCACGAAGGGGTGTTCCCCGGCCAGGATCCAGTAGAGGATGACCCCGGCGGCGTAGACGTCCGCCTCGGGGCCGGGGCTTTGCCCCAGGACCTGCTCCGGGGCTAGGTAGGGGAGGGTGCCCACCCTGAGGGGTTTTTTGAAGGCCTCCAAGGCGGGCCCCGAGAGGTCGAAGTCTACTAGCCTGGCCTCGTCCGTGCCCGCCACGATGATGTTCTCCGGCTTCACGTCCCGGTGGACCAGGCCCTGCTCGTGCATGTGGGCCAGGGCGGAGAGGAGTTGGCGGAAAACGAAAAGGGCCCGCTTGCGCTCGGGGCGGCGGAGCATCCAGCGGCCCAGCTCCTCCCCGGGGGCGTAGGCCAGGAGGAGGGCGGGGCCCTCTTCCAGGTTGAGGGCCTCGAGGACAGGGTTGATGTTGGGATGGGAGAGCCTTCTTCCCACCCATAGCTCCCGGTCCCTTCGGGCCTGGGCGCCTTGGGGGAAGACCTTGAGGGCGTAGGGGGTACCGAAGCGGTCAAAGGCCAGAAAAACGCTAGCCAAGGCCCCTTGGCCTAAGAGCCGCACCACCCGATACTTTTCCAGGAGTACCTTCCCGGTGAGGCCCACCCCCCTCACTATACCCGCCCCTCACCTCTTTCACCCAGGGTCCCTTTAGGATTTTCCCGTGCGCGGGCTTGTGCTTTCCGGCGGCGGGGCTAGGGGCCTCGCCCACATTGGGGCCTTGGAAGTGTTCTTGCAGGCGGGGCTCGAGTTCCAGGTGGTGGCGGGCACCAGCATGGGGGCCATCGTGGGGGCCTTTTTCGCCGCTGGGCTTTCCCCAGGGGAAATCCTGACCATCGCCCGTAAGACCCCGTGGCTTGGCCTCTTGGGCCTTTCCCCTCGGGAAGGGCTTTTTTCCCGGCGGAAGCTCAAGGACTTCCTGGCCGAGCACCTGCCCCCCACCTTCGCCCAGCTCAAAAAGCCCTTGGCGGTGACCGCGGTGGACGTGCGCTCGGGAAGGCTCCTTTTCCTCACCCAAGGCGACCTTCCCAGCGCCGTCCTGGCCTCCGCCGCCTACCCGGGCCTCCTTGCCCCGGTGGAGCGGGAGGGACGGCTTTTGTTTGACGGGGGGGTCTTGGACAACCTGCCCGTGGACGCCGCTCGGCTCCTGGGGGCCACGGAGGTCTACGCCGTGGACGTGACCCCGGAGCGCTCCCTGGAGGAAAGCCCCCGGGGGCTTCTGGCCCTGGCCCGGCGGGCGGTGGACCTGATGCAGTTCCACCTCACCTCCGTGCGCTTAAGCCTTTACGCCCCCGAGGTCTACGTGCGGCCTTCCCTTCTAGGAGTGGGCATTGAGGACTTCCGCCGCCTGGAGGAGATCGTGGAAGCGGGGCGCGAGGCGGCCAGGCGCGCCCTTGGGGGTAGAGTAGGAGGGGTATGAAGGCCTTTTGGGAATACCTTTTCAAGGAGTGGTTTCGCCAGGTGGGGGAGGCCCTTTTGGTGGCCTTCCTGGTCACCACCTTCGTCTTCACCACCGTGGGGGTGGTGGGCCAGAGCATGTTCCCCACCCTGAAAAACGGGGAGCGGGTCCTGGTGCCCAAGTGGGAAACCTGGCTGGTGCGCTTTGGCCTCCGGGAGTGGCGCCGGGGGGAGATCGCCATCCTCAAGCCTCCGGAGGGCACCCCCTACGCCACTGCCCGCTTCCCCGTGCTGGGCTTTTCCTTCCGCGCCTTCTTCATCAAGCGCATCGTGGCGGTGCCGGGGGACGAGGTGTACGTGGAGCGGGGGGTGGTCTACGTGAACGGGACTCCCTTGGACGAGCGGCACATCACGGACCACCTCTCCCCCTGGCCCGACTCCTTCCCGGGGGTTTGCTACAAGGACGGGCGCATGACCCGGATCATCACCCAGCAGGGGGACTTCCCCGTGGAGCTCCTTCCCGCCTACCTGAAGCCCCTTAGGGAGATGCTCCTTCCCCCCTCGGAGGAGGTTTTGGCCAGGAGCCGGTTCGCTGAGGCCTGCGAGGTGGGGAAGATTAGGTTGAAGAAGGGCTATTACTTCGTCATGGGGGACAACCGCACCCTGGGGGGCAGCGAGGACTCCCGCACCTTTGGTCCCGTGCCGGTGGAGGCCATCGCCGGGCGGGCCAGCTTCGTCTGGTGGCCCCCCTTCGTGCGGGAGGAGGGGGGATGGCGCCTGAACCTCCGGCCCCTTTCCCCACCCCCCGCCTACCAGGTCAGGTGAGGACGGCCACGATGAGCCTTCCAGGCCCATGGACCCCCTTCACCATCACCTGGCCGATGTCCGCGCTCTTGGAGGGGCCGGAGTGGAGGCCGAGGGCGCTGGGCAGGGTTTTCAGGTCCTGGAAGGCGGCGAGGAGGGTGGGGTAGACCCGCTCCCTTTCCACCAGGACCAGGTGGGTGGGGGGGAGGAGTTGCGCCCGGCGCCCGTCGGCGCTGGAGAGGGCCAAGGTGCCCGTTTCCGCCACGGCGAAAAGCGCCCAGGAAACCCCCAGGGGGGCTTCCTCGGGGGGGAGGGGGGGGAGGCCTTCCCGGAAGGGGGCGGGTACCCCCTGGCCGAAGGCCACCCCGGGAAGCCCCTGGGCCAGTTCCCTCAGGAGGGCCTGGGCTCCTTCGGGGGAAAGCAGGTGGGCCTCGGCCCCGTTTTCCCCTAGGCGCTCCAGGAAGAGGGGGATGGGATCCTCGGGGAAGGGCAGGTGGGGGTGTTCGGGGAGGAAGGCTTTGGGGCGGTCTTCGAGGGCCCGCTTGACCCGGCTTAGGATGCGGCTTCTAGCGTCCATGGGGTTCCTCCATCTCCCGCCAAAGCTGGTGGAAGGGCTTGGGGCTTGGCTTTAGGGGGCCCCTTCCCTCCGTCCAGGCCCTGAGGAGGGGGAGGAGGTCCTGGGGGAGGGGGAGGCCCCGCAGGGCCTTGGAGAAGAGGCGGTAGAGGGTGGGGCTTTCCATGACCCTGCGGTAGGCGGCGAGGGCGGCCTTTTCCCAGGCGGGGCTTAGGCCCTCCGCCACCGCCCGGTGCCGCCAGGTGAGGAGGAGCTTGGGGATGGGGATCTTCACCGGGCAGGCCTCGAGGCAGGCCCCGCAGAGGGTGGAGGCGTAGGGCAGGGGGTAGGCCTCCTCCAGGGAAAGGAGGCCGGGGTCCAGGACCGCCCCGATGGGCCCGGAGTAGACGTAGCCGTAAGGGTGGCCCCCGGTTTGCCGATAGACGGGGCAGGCGTTGAGACAGGCCCCGCAGCGGAGGCACCTGAGGGTTTCCCAGGCCTCGGGGTCGGCCAAGAGGGCGGTGCGGCCGTGGTCCACCAAGACCACGTGCACCTCCTCGGGGCCCTCCTCCCCCTCCCGGGCCGGGCCCTGGATGAGGGAGACGAAGGTGGAAAGGCGTTGTCCCGTGGCCGCCCGGGCGGTGAGGGGGAGGAAGAGGGCCAGGTCCTGGAAGCGGGGGAGGAGCTTTTCTATGCCCACGAAGGCCACGTGGACCTTGGGCAAGGAGGTGGAGAGGCGGATGTTCCCCTCGTTTTCCATGAGGGCCAGGGTGCCGGTTTCCGCCACCAGGAAGTTGGCCCCACTGATGCCGAGCTCGGCACTGAGGAAGGCCTCCCGGAGGACCTTGCGCGCCACCTGGGCCAGGGCCTCGGGGGAGGCGTCCAGGGGCGTGCCGAAGCGCTCGTGGAAGAGCTTTTGGATCTCTTTTAGGGAAAGGTGGATGGCGGGGCCCACGATGTGGCTTGGGGGCTCCCCCAGGAGCTGGATCAGGTACTCCCCCAGGTCGGTCTCAAAGACCTCCACCCCCAAGGAGGCCAAAAGGGGGTTGACGCCGAGCTCCTCCGTGAGCATGCTCTTGGCCTTCACCGCCCGCTTGACCCCGTGCCGCTCCACCACCGCCCTTAGGAGGCGGTGGGCGTCCTCTGGGGTTTCCGCCCAGTGGACCTGGACCCCGTTTTCCCGTAGCCGCTTTTCCGCCAGCTCCAGGTAGTGGTCCAGGTGGCTGAGCACGTGGTCCTTGAGGGCCTTGGCCCGCTCCCGCCACTCCGCAATGGGCACCTCGGCGTAGGCCCTAAGGCGGTTCCGCTCGAAGTGCAGGGTGGCCCCCGTCACCGCCTCCCGCACCCCAGGCTTCTCCCTTAGGAGCCGGGCCGCCTCCTTGGGGTAAAGCTTCGCCTTAGCCCGCATACGCCTCCCAAAGCAAGGTGGCGAGGGGCGCCACCTTCAGGTTCACGCCCTTCTTGGCCAGCCGCCCCGCCAGGTGGAGGAGGCAGCCCGCATCCGTGGAGGTGAGGACCTCCGCCTGGGGCAGGGTAGCGATCTTGCGGTCCGCCATGGCCAGGGAGACCTCGGGGAGCTTCACGGAGAAAAGCCCCCCAAAGCCGCAGCACTCCTCCGCCGCCTCCCAGGGCACGAGCTCCGCCCCGGCCTCCCGCAGGAGGAGGAGGGGCTCTTCCCGCACCCCGAGCTCCCTGAGGGCGTGGCAGCCGTGGTGGTAGGCGATCTTCTTTCCCCGAAGCCCTTCCCCGAGCTTTTCCACCCCCAGGACCCGCACCAGGAAGGCGGAAAACTCATAGGTTCTCTCGGCGAGGTCCAGGGCCTCTGGGTGGCCGGGAAGGAGCTCGGGATAGTGGTTCTGCACCATGCTGGCGCAGCTTCCCGAGGGCAGGACCACGTAGTCGGCTTCCCGGAAAATCTCCAGGTGCCTTTTGGCCAAGGGCCTCGCCTCCTCCCAGTGCCCGGCGTTGAAGGCGGGCTGGCCGCAGCAGGTCTGGCCTTCGGGGAAGTCCACCTCCACCCCCAAGGCCCTGAGAAGCCGCACCGCCGCCACCCCGGCCTCGGCGAAGAACTGGTCCGCCAGACAGGTGATGAAGAGGGCTACCCGCATCCTTCCTCCTAGACCCAAGCGGCCATCTTGCTGCGGATCTTGAGGAGGGCTTCCACCAGGCGGTCCACGTCCTCCTTCGTGTTGTAGAGGTAGAAGCTCGCCCGGGCGGTGGCGGGCACGCCCAGCTTGCGGTGGAGGGGTTGGGCGCAATGGTGGCCGGCCCGCACGGCGATTCCCTCCTGGTCCAGGAAGGTGGCCAGGTCATGGGCGTGGAGCCGGCCCAGGGTGAAGGGGATGACCCCGCCCCGGTCCTCCCCTTTGGGGCCATAGACCTTGAGGTCCGGCACCTCCTCCAGACGCTCTAGGGTGTAGGCCAAAAGGGCCCGGTCGTGGGCGAAGACCCTTTCCATGCCCACCTCCATGAGGTAGCTTGCGGCTTCTCCCAGGGCAATGGCCTCGGCGATGGGCGGGGTGCCCGCCTCGAAGCGCTGGGGGGGTGGGGCGTAGGTGGAGCGGTCCACGTACACTTCCCGGATCATCTCCCCGCCGCCCAGGAAGGGCATCATCCCCTCGAGGACCTCGTACCGCCCCCAGAGCGCCCCCGCCCCCGTGGGGCCCAGCATCTTGTGGCCGGAAAGGGCGAAGAAGTCCGCCCCCAGGGCCTTCACGTCCACGGGGAGGTGGGGGGCGGACTGGGCCCCGTCCACCACCACCAGGGCCCCCGCCTCCTTGGCCCGCCTGGCGATCTCCGCCACGGGGTTGATGGTGCCCAGGACGTTGGACATGTGCACCAGGGAGACCACCTTCACCCGCTCCGTGAGGAAGCGGTCCAGGGCGGAGAGGTCCAGCCTTCCCTCCTCCGTGATGGGGATGGCCTTCACCTTGGCCCCGGTGAGGCCCGCCACCAGGTGCCAGGGCACGAGGCCGGCGTGGTGCTCCATCTCCGTGACCAGGATCTCGTCCCCTTCCTTCAGGTGCCTCAGGCCCCAGGCGTAGGCCACCAGGTTCATGGCCTCGGTGGTGTTGCGCACGAAGACGATCTCCTGGGGCTCGGCGTTCAAGAAGCGGGCCAGGCGGCGCCGGGCCTCCTCGTAGGCCTCCGTGGCCTCCACGGAAAGGCGGTAGGCGCCCCGGTGGACGTTGGCGTTCTGCTCCCGGTAGTAGCGCTCCAGGGCCTTCAAGACCCGGAGGGGCTTTTGGCTGGTGGCGGCGGAGTCCAGGTAGACCAGGTCAGGTTTCCCCGTGAGGAGGGGAAAGTCCTTCTTAAGGTGGCTCAGGTCCATGCCCCAAGTCTAGCCCGAGGGCATGGACCCGTGGGTTAGAGCCGGGCGAGGGCCTGGGTAAGCCGCTTCTTCGCCTCCTCCGCCACCGGCCTTAGGGCCTCTTGCGTGGCCTGGGGCAGGAGGCGGAACATGCCCTCGGGGTCTTGGATGAGGACCTCCACCCCCTCCTTCCCCTCCTTCAGGACCACGTTGCAGGGGAGGAGGAGGCCGATTTCCTCCTCCGCTTCCAGGGCCCGGGCGGCCAAGCTAGGGTTGCAGGCCCCTAGGATGAGGTAGGGGGGCCTTTCCAGGCCCAGGCGGGCCTTGAGGGTGGCGGCCACATCGATTTCCGTGAGGATGCCAAAGCCCTCCTCCTTAAGGGCGGCCTCGAGGCGGGAGCGCACCTCCAGGAGGCTTCCCTTTAGCGTCTTGCGCAAGGCCAGGCCTTCCATATACCCTCCCCCTGTAGTTTACCCTGCCCCCTTGGCGGTAAGCAAAGCCTTCCTCAGGCCAGGTCGCGCTTCATGCGCTCATAGGTTTCCCGGTCAATCTCCCCCCGGGCGTAGCGCTCCCGGAGGATCTCCAGGGCTCGGTCCTCCCGCTTGGGGGCGAGGGCCCGGGCCACCAGGTAGGCCCCCAGGACCAAGAGGCCCACGAGGAGCAGGGGGTAAAGGAAGCCCCAAAGCCCCCAGCCTAAGCCCATGTGAGGTCCATAAAACCCGTGTGCCATAGCCCACATCGCTTCACCTCCTTCCCCAGGCTACGCCTCGGCGGTTAGCCGGGGGTAAAAGCGCCGAAGCCTTAGGGAGTTGGTAAGGACGAAGAGGCTGCTTAAGCTCATGGCCGCAGCCGCCAGCATGGGGTTTAGGAGCAGGCCATACACGGGGTAGAGGACCCCAGCGGCCACGGGGATGAGGAGGACGTTATAGGCGTAGGCCCAGAAGAAGTTGAGGTAGATGGTGCGCAGGGTCTTCCGGGCCAGAAGGATGGCCGCCGGCACCAGGAGGAGGTCCGGCTTCAGGAGGATCACGTCCCCCGCTTCCAAGGCGATGTCCGTCCCCGTGCCCATGGCGATACCCACGTCCGCCTGGGCCAAGGCGGCGGCGTCGTTGATCCCGTCCCCCACGAAGACCACCCGGTGGTCTTCCTCCTGGAGCTTTCGCACCGCCTCCACCTTGCCCTCGGGGCGCACCCCGGCCAGGACCTCGCCCACCCCCACCGCCTCCGCCACCTTCCGGGCCGCCTGGGGCTGATCCCCGGTGAGGAGGACCACCCTTAGGCCCAGCCGCTTGAGGGCGGCCACCGCCTTCTGGGCTTCCGGCCTGGGCGGGTCAAAGACGCCCAAGGCGGCGAGGCAAGCCTGGCCGTCCGTGAGGTAGAGGAGGGTGTAGCCCTTTTCCGCCAGGGCCTTTGCCTCCTGGGGTAAGGCCACCCCCAGCCGGGCGAGGAGGGCAGGGCCGCCCAGATAAAGCCGCCTTCCCTCCACCACCCCTTCCACCCCTTCCCCGGGGAGGGCCCGCGCCTCCTTGGCCTCGGGAAGGGCAAGCCCTTGGGCCGCTTCCCGCACCGCTTGGGCGATGGGGTGGGTGCTTTGCTCCAGGGCGGCCGCTAGGCACAAGGCTTCTTCCCGGGAAAGGGCGAAGGGGAGGATCTCGGTGAGGGTGGGGCGGCCCTGGGTGAGGGTGCCCGTCTTGTCCAAAAGGGCGGTATCCGCCCGGGCCAGGGCCTCGAGGGCCGTCCCCTTGCGGAAAAGGAGGCCCAGCTGCGCCGCCCGCCCCGTGGCCACGGCGATGGCCGCCGGGGTAGCGAGGCCCATGGCGCAGGGGCAGGCGATGAGGAGAACGGAAAGCGCAGCCACGAAGGCGTGGGAAAGCCCGGGGCCAAAGAGGAGCCAAAGGAGGAAGGTGAGGAGGGCAACCCCTAGCACGCCCGGCACGAAGAGGGCGGCGATGCGGTCCGCCACCTCCTGGACCTTGGGCTTGTGGGCCTGGGCCTCTTCCACCATGCGGGCCATCTGGGCGAGGAGGGTGGCCTCGCCCACCCGGCTGACCCGCACCAGGAGGACCCCTTCGGCGTTCACCGTGCCCCCCACCACCTCGTCCCCCGGCTCCTTGGCCTTGGGGATGGGCTCCCCGGTGAGCATGGACTCGTCCACGTGGCTTTTGCCCTCCACCACCACCCCGTCCGCCGGGATGCGCTCCCCGGGCAAGACCCGCACCAGGTCCCCGGGGATCAGGGCCTCGGCGGGGATTTCCTTCTCCTCCCCATCCTGGAGGACCCGGTTCTCCTCCCCATCCTGGAGGACCCGGGCGGTCTTGGGCCTTAGGGCGAGGAGGCGCCGTATCGCCTCCGAGGCCTTTCCTTTGGCCCCTTCCTCCAGGTGTTTGCCCAGGAGGATGAGGGCCAGGATCACCGCCCCCGCCTCGAAGTAGAGGTGGCGGGCCTCCTCCGGAAAGGCCAGGGGGAAGAGGAGGACCAAAAAGGAGTAGAGGTAGGCGCTTCCCGCTCCCAAGGCCACCAGGGTGCTCATGCCAAGGGAGCGGTGGCGGGCCTCGGCTAGGGCCTGGCGGAAAAAGCGCCTCCCAGCGTAGAGCACGGGAAGGGCAGCTAGGGCTTGGAGGAGGGGAGGGAAGGGGGGGAGGGGGAGGACCATGGGGCCCATGGCCAAAAGGAGGGTGAGGAGGGCGAAGGGCAGGGCGAGGAGGAGGTCGCTGCGGTAGGTGGGGCCCTCTTTCCTCCCTTCCTCCTCCACCGCCAAGGGCTCGTACCCCGCTTCCCGGATGGCCTGCCGGATGCGGGCGAGGCTAAGGGTGTCGGGTAGGTATTCCACGAAGGCCTTTTCCGTGGCTAGGTTGACGCTTACGGAAAGCACCCCGGGAAGCCTCCTTATGGCCCGCTCCACCCGGGCCACGCAGCTGGCGCAGGTCATGCCCTTCACGGGGATCTCGCTACGGGCCACCACGGGCTCGTAGCCCGCCTCCTCCACCCGCTTGAGCACCTCCTTGAGGTCCACCCCTTCTTGCAGGCGCAAGAAGGCTTCCTCGGTGGTGAGGTTGACCCGGGCCTCCTCCACCCCCTCCGCCCGCTTCAGGGCCCGCTCCACCCGCGCCACGCAACTGGCGCAGGTCATCCCCTTGACGCCCACCTTCACTTCAAGAGCCATAGCCTAAAGGCGTGCATCTCCTGGATCTGGGCCAGGACAATGTCCCGGGCCAGATCCAAAACCCGGCGGTCCTTGGCCTCGGTGAGGGCGGAAAGGGCCATCTCCACCGCCCCCTTGTGGTGTAGGAGCATGAGCTCCACGAAGGCTTGGTCCGGGTTGCCGGCGGCCTGGAGCTTGGCCATCATGGCGGCCATCTCCTTCTGCATGGCCGCATAGGCCTCTTGGTCCAAGCCGCCAAGGCTGACGAGCCAGGCGCGCATCTGGGCGATCTCCTGGGCCTGGTCCTTGAGGATGGCCTGGGCCCAGGCCCTGACCGCCTGGTCCTTCCCCTTTTCCAAGGCGTAGCGGGCCATGGCCAAAGCGCCCTCGTGGTGGGCGATCATGCCGGAAAGGAAGGCCCTTTCCGGGCTGGACTGGGGGGCGGAGTGGGCGTGCTGGGCCCAGGTGAGGCCCAGGATCAGGGGTAAAAGCAGGGTCAAAAACCGCATAAAGCTCCTCCCTAGCGGTACTTCAGGGCTTCCATGAGCTCTTCCACGATCTCCTCCACGTCCCCCCGCTCGTGGGCGGTGGCCACGTGGTCCCTGAGGTGGGCCCTTAGGACCATCTCCCCCACCCGGTCCAAGGCGCCTTCCACCGCCTTGATCTGCTTGAGGACGTCCACGCAGTAGACGTGGGGGTCTTCCAGCATGCGGAGGATGCCCTCGAGGTGGCCCTTGGCGGAAAGGAGGCGCCGCTTGGCCTCTTCCCGCACCTTGGGGTCGAGGTGGAGGTGGCCTTTAGGCATGGCTACGCCAGGGGGAAGGCCCGGTAGCCTTCTTCCTCCACCGCCCGGACGAGGGCCTCCACCTCTGCGGTTCCTTCCACCAGGGCTTCGCCCTTTTCAAGGGATACCTCGGCCTTCTCCACGCCGGGCACCTTCATGAGGGCCTTTTTCACCGCCATCACGCAATGGTTGCAGGTCATGCCTTCCACCTTGAGCTTTAGCATCCTTGTCCTCCCCCTCCCACCCCAGGTGGGGTGGGTATTCCTACCCTAACCCCAACCTCCCCACCCCGTCAAGGAAAAACGCCACCCTCGGGTCTAAAGGTCCAGCAAGACGGTGTCCCCTTCTATGCGGGCGGGGAAGACCTTTACGGGCCGTGGGGCGGGAAGGGTCTGCTTGCCCGTCTTCAGGTCGAAGCGGGCCCCATGCCGGGGGCAGACGATGGCCCCTTCCTCCACCTCCCCCTCGTGCAAGGGACCGTCGTCGTGGGTGCAGACGTCCTCCAGGGCGAAGACCTCCTCCCCAGTGTAGAGGAGGAGGATGGGCTTTTTGTGCTCGGGGCGCCTTAAGACCAGGCGGCCGCCTTGAAACTCGCTAAGCTTGGCCACGGGTGTCCACATAGCCTAGAGCATAAAAGAACGCCGGGCACCCCTAAGGGGCCCGGCCCAAAAGGGCTTCTAAAGCCTCACCTTTTCCTCTATCACCGCCTCCAGGTGGGCCCTTAGGGCTTTTAGGGGGATGCGGGTGAGGACGTCCGCCAGGTGGGCCTTCACCAAGAGCTCCTGGGCCAAGGTGCGGGGCAGGCCCCGGGACTGGAGGTAGAAAAGCTGCATCTCGTCCACGGGGGCGGTGGTGCTCCCGTGGGTGCAGCGCACGTCGTTAGCCCCGATTTCCAGCTGGGGGATGGAGTCCACCCGGGCGGTGGGGGAGAGGATGAGGTTGCGGTTGGCCTGGTAGGCGTCCGTCTTCTGCGCCCCCCGCTCCAGCTTGATGAGGCCGGAGAAGACCGCCCTGGCCTCGTCCTTCACCGCGCCCTTGTAGAGGAGGTCGCTTCGGGTGTGGTGCTCCACGTGGTGCTGCAGGGTGTAGTGGTCAAAATGCTGCCGCCCGTGGCCGAAGTAAAGCCCCAGCATCTCGCTTTCGCCGCCGGGGCCTAGGAGCTCCGAGGCCACCTCGCTGCGGGCGTAGGTGCCCCCCAGGTTCACCACCAGGTCGTTTAGCCCGGCGTCCCGCTCCAGGAGGGCCCGCTGGCGGTGGAAGTGCCACACCCCCTGGCCAAAGGTCTGGATGTGGGCGTGGCGGAGCTTGGCCCCGGGGCGGAGCACCATCTCCGTGGCGGAGAGGTGCAGGGTGGGGGCAAGGTCAGGGGAGAGGTACTCCTCGATGTAGGCGGCCTTGGCGTTGTCTTCCAGGAAGAGGAGGCTCCGCCCGGCGGAAGCTTTTTCCCCTTCCAAAAGCACCTTGAAGACCCCAAGGGGCTTTTCCACCTCCAGCCCCGCTGGCACGTAAAGGAAGGCCCCGTGGGTGAAGAGGGCGCTATTTTGCGCAGCGAATTTGTCCTCGGTGTAGACCCCGTGGAAGAGGGCGCTTTCCACCTTGGCCGGGTGGGTCTTTAGGGCCTCGGTCAAGGAGGTGAAGACGAGGCCTTTGGCCGCAAGTTCCTCGGGCACCTCGGCGTAGACCAGGTCGGGCCCCACGAAGACCAAAAAGCCGGAGACGTCCGTCTTCTCCAGGCGGCGCCGCACCAGCTCGGGAAGCTCATTCCGGGAAAGCCTTAGGCCCCTGGGGGCTTCCACCTCTTGCTCCAAGGGGGCCTCGGAGAGGTCGGTGTAGCGCCAGTTCTCGTCCTTCTTGCTGGGGTAGGGGAGTTTGGCGAAGGCCTCGAGGGCCTTTAGCCTTTTTTCCAGAAGCCAGGCGGGCTCGCCTAGGGCCTGGGAAATGGCCTCCACCCGCGTCTTGTCCAGTACCTGCATCCTGCCTCCTCGCAAAAGGGGAAGAGGCCTTTAGGCCCCTTCCCAAGGCCTTGGGCCTTTAGCCGACCGAGCCCTCCATCTCCAGCTCGATGAGCCGGTTGAGCTCCACGGCGTACTCCAAGGGAAGCTCCTTGGCGATGGGCTCAATGAAGCCCCGGACGATGAGGGCCGCCGCCTCGTCCTCCTTGAGGCCCCGGGACTGGAGGTAGAAGATCTGCTCGTCGTTGATCTTGGACACCGTGGCCTCGTGCCCCACGTGGGCGGAGTCTTCCTCGATCTCGATGTAGGGGTAGGTGTCCGTGCGGCTTTCCGGGTCGATGAGGAGGGCGTCGCACTCCACGTTGGCCTTGGCGTGCTTGGCCCCGTCCAGGACCTTGACCAGGCCGCGGTAGCTGGCCCGGCCTTCGCCCTTGGAAATGCTCTTGGAAACAATGGTGCCCGAGGTGTGGGGGGCACCCAGGAGGATCTTGGCCCCGGTGTCCTGGTGCTGCCCGGTCTTGGCGAAGGCGATGGAGAGGATCTCCGTGCGGGCCCCGGGCTCCAGGAGGTAGCTGGAGGGGTACTTCATGGTGACCTTGGAGCCCAGGTTGCCGTCCAGCCACTCGTGGAAGGCGTCCCCGTAGACCAGGGCCCGCTGGGTCACCAGGTTGTACATGTTGGTGGACCAGTTCTGGATGGTGGTGTAGCGGCTCCTCGCCCCCCGCTTCACCACGATCTCAATGACCCCGGTGTGGAGGCTTTCCGTGGAGTACATAGGGGCGGTGCAGCCCTCGATGTAGTGCACCTCCGCCCCCTCGTCCACGATGATGAGGGTGCGCTCAAACTGGCCGAACTCGGGGGTGTTCACCCGGAAGTAGGCCTGCAAGGGGAGCTCCACTTTGACCCCCGGGGGCACGTAGACGAAGGAGCCCCCGGACCAGGCGGCGGAGTTCAGGGCGGCGAACTTGTTGTCCTCGGGGGGGACCACCTTGGCGAAGTACTCCTTGAAGAGGTCCTCGTACTTCTTCATGCCCTCTTCAATGGCCACAAAGATGACCCCCTGCCGTTCCAGCTCCTCCCGCACCCGGTGGTAGACCATCTCCGAGTCGTACTGGGCTCCCACCCCGGCCAGCACCTTGCGCTCCGCCTCGGGGATGCCCAGGCGCTCGTAGGTTTTACGGATCTCCTCCGGGACCTCTTCCCAGCTCTTGGCGTCCCGCACCTCGGCGGGTTTTACGTAGTAGACGAGGTTGTCCAGGTCCAGGCCCGAGAGGTCGGGGCCCCAGGTGGGCATCGGCTTCTTCTGGAAGATTTCCAGGGCCCGCAGGCGGAACTTCAGCATCCACTCGGGCTCACCCTTGTGGTAGCTGATGGCCTCGATGACCCGGCGGGTAAGCCCCCGCTCGGCCACGAAGACCGGTTTAACCTCGTCCACGAAGTGGTACTTGTACTCCTCGCCAATGGTGCTCAGATCAATCTGGCTCATGCCCCCTCCTTTACCCGTTCCCGCAGCCACTCGTACCCCTTGGCCTCCAGCTCTAAGGCGAGCTCGGGGCCGCCGGAGGTTACCACACGCCCATCCATCATCACGTGAACTTTATCGGGCTGGATGTAGTTCAGGATGCGCTGGTAGTGGGTGATGACCAAGGCGCCGAAGTTGGGTCCCCGCATGGCGTTCACGCCCCGGGCCACCACCTTAAGGGCGTCGATGTCTAGCCCCGAGTCCGTTTCGTCCAGCACCGCATAGCTGGGTTCCAGGACCAGAAGCTGCAGAATCTCGTTCCGCTTCTTCTCCCCGCCCGAGAAGCCGTCGTTGAGGTAGCGGGAGAGGTAGCTCTCGTCCCAATCCAGGATCTCCAGGGCCTTCTTCACCTTGCCCCAGAACTCCGCCACCCCCACCTCCCGGCCCAGCTTGGCCTGCAAGGCCAGGCGGAGGAAGTTGGCGATGGTCACCCCTGGCACCTCCACTGGGTACTGGAAGGCCAGGAACAGCCCTTTGCGGGCCCGCTCGTCCGGGGAAAGCTCCAGGATGCTCTCCCCGTCCAGGAGGATGTCCCCCTTCTCCACCACGTACTCGGGGTCGCCGGCCAGGATCTTGCCCAGGGTGCTCTTGCCTGCCCCGTTGGGGCCCATGAGGGCGTGCACCTCTCCCTTGGGGACCACCAGGTTCACGCCCTTGAGGATGGTCTCGCCGTCAATGGAAGCCCAGAGGTCGCGGATTTCCAGCTGGTTCATGCTTCTGCCTCCTAAGGCCGGGCCGCACCCTTACTGCGACCCGTTCGCAGTAAGAGTATAGCCCCTCCGCCTCCAAAAGTATAGTGATTTAGTCGGGATTTGCCAGGTGAAAGCCTAGGGCCTCGGGGAGGGCCAAGGGGCCAGGAGCAAGGCGGGTCTCCAGCTCGGGGCAGAAGCGACCGAGGGCGCGGCCAAGCTGGAAGCGGAAAGGTTCGGGTAGGCTTCCTTGGCGGGCCTCGGAGAGCTTCTGCCAAGCGGCCTCCCGTTCCCCAAGCCCCAAAAGGGCCAGCACCTCCACGGCTCGAGCCTGGGCCAAAAGGCCGGGGTCCTCCAAGGGGGGGAGGGCCACGATCTGAGCCAGGGCCTCGCCGAAGCTCCCTTCCCGGGCCAGGGCCTCGGCGTAGCCTAGGCGGGCCTGGGCCCTAAGGTAGGGGTTTTCCAGGCCCAGGAGAGGTTTGAGCAGGGCGCGGCCTTCCTCAGGGGGGAGGAGGAGGGCGAGGAGGCTCGCCGTATCCAGGCGCAAGGCGGTGTAACGGTCCGTAGCCTCCTCCGGGATTTCCCAGAGGAGGTCCTGGAGGAGGCGGAAGGCGGTGGGGGCGGAAAGCCCCCCTAGAAACGGGGCCCGGTAGGGCTGGCCCGTCTCCAGGAGGAGGTAGGCGGCCCCCAAGCGGAAGAGCGTACGCAGGTGGCGGTAGCGGGCCTCCTTGGGGCGCTCGCGGGTGGTGCGGAAGTAGGCCTCGGCCCGCCGGAGGTAGCCCAAGGCTTCAAAGGCCCGGCCCCGGGCGGCCTCGAGGATCCCCGCCTCGCTTTCCACCCGGGCCCGGGTAAAGGGGTCTTCCGCCTCCGCCAGGGCCTTTTGGATAGCGGCTTCCGCCTCGCCGTAGCGGCCCAGGCGCCGAAGAAGGGTGGCGTAGCGGGCCCGCACCCGGGCCACCTCGTCCTTGGGAGCCCCGGCTTCCTCCAGAAACCTTAGGCCCTCCGCCATGCGGCCCTCCGCCTCCAAGCGGCCCAGGCGCATGAGGAGGTCCCCCATCTGGTAGCGGGCCCGGCCCAAGAGGAGGGGGTCGTGGCCCACCTGGGCCAAGGCGGCCAGGGCCTCCTCGTAGCGACCCAGGTCCTTGGCCACCAGGCCCCGCCAAAGCTGCACCCGGTCCCGTAAAAAAGGCGCTACGGGCAGGCCCTCCGCCTCCTCCACCAGCTTGGCCGCCTTCTCGTAATCCCCCTTCCAGCGCTCCACCGCTGCCATGACCAGAAGGCCCTCCGCCTGGGCGGTCTCGTCCAGGTGGAGGAGGTCCTCCTTGGGGGGTAAAAGCTCCTCTGCCTCCCGATAAAGGGCGGCGTCCGCCTTGGCCTCCGCCCCCTTGATGCGGGCCCAGGTGCGTAAAGCGGGGTCTTCCGCCTGGGAAAGGACCTTTAGCGCCTCTTCCGCCTCCGGGTGAGCGTACTGGCCCAGGACAGCCCGGTAGCGCACCACCACTGCCGCCAAAGCCTTTAGGTCTTCCTTTGGCCAGGTTTGGGCTTCTGGCCAAAGGCCTGGTAGGAGGGCTAGGCGGGCGGGATCTTCTTGTAATAGTTCCAGAAGTATCTTCCGCTCCCCGGCTTTGTGGGCGTGGTAGAGCCTGCGGAAGAGACTTTCCTTGGGGAAGTATTCCAGGGCGAGGCGGTGGAGCTCCTGGGGGGCCTCCTCGGGGAGGAAGGTGCGCAGCGAGGGGCGCACCAAGCCTTCCCCTACCCAGTCCAGAAGGGCCCGCTCCGCCTGGGAAAGCTTCTCCAGGGGGCGCCCCAAGGCCTTTTCCAGAAGCTCCAAGGGAAAGGCGGGGTCGGCCTCGGGGCTAAAGGCGGCGAGGGCCTGGAGGAGGGGTCTTAGGGTGGGGTCGTCCTGGATGGGGGTTTTGGGATCGTGCTTGGCCGCTTCCAGGAGGACCAGACGGGAGAGTTCCCCGAAGTTGCGGCCTGCCTGGTTCACCAGGGCCTCGAGGCGTTCCGGGGGTAGGTGGGGAAGGCGCTCCCGCACGAAGCGGCGGGCTTCTTCCCGACTCGGCGGGGAAAGGGGCTGGTAGGGGAGGGTGGGGGGTGGTTCGGAGAGGGCGGCTAGGTAAGGCGCCTGCAGGGCCTTGAGGAAGGGTTCAAGCCAGGCCGAAAGGCTCCGTTTGCTCCCGTCTGGCCCCCGCAAGGGGAGGCCTTCCAGGGTTCCTTCCGCCTCGGCCCGAAGCAGCACAGGCCGCCCCCGCCTGTTCAGGGCCCGGGCCAAGAGGGTCAGAACCTCTTGCGCCAGGGCCCCTTGCAAGATGTAAGGCTGGGTGGGGGAAAGCTGGGCCAAAAGCCCCCGCACCTCCTCGCCCACCCCTAAGGTTTCCGCCAAGGGTACCAGGGCCTGGGCCAGTTCCCCCCCCAGGTTGAGGAGCACGGGCTCCCTTCCTGGCAAGGCGGAAAGGGCCCGGGCCAGGGCGGAAAGGAGGACGCCTTTGCCGGTGGCCGGACCCCCCACCACCACCATCTGGGGCCGGCCTCCCGCCTCCAGCTCCTTGAGGAAACGGCGGAAAATGCGCCGCTTGTCCCGGCCCAAAGCTTTGCGGGCGCTTTCCAAGAAGAGCTCCGCTGGCGGAGGCGGAGGGTTGAAGCCAGCCTCCCGGTAGAGGTCGGCGATGACCCCGTAGAGGCGCTCCTTCTCCTCGGGGCTTCCCAAGTCCTTGTAGAGGATGTTGCGCACAGTGCCGGCCCTGCCGCCCCGTTCGGTCATGAGGGCCTCGAGCCAGCGCAAGGACCCCCGCTTACCCCGGTGGTCCCGGCCCCGGAGGTGGGGCCTTAGCTCCTCCAGGTAGCGGAGCCAGGGTGTAGGTGCTTCGGCCATAGTATCTACACCATTTTAACTGAGTCTCTCTGGTTTTTACAAGCAAATGGCCGCCCCCTGCAAAGGGGCGGCCTAAAGTAGGGTTCCCTTAGTGGACCGGCTCGTTGAACTGGGCCTCCTCCGTGGAGCCCTTCAGGGCCAGGGTGGAGGCCTGCCCTTGGGTTAGGGCCAGGACCACCTCGTCGAAGTAGCCCGCCCCCACCTCCCGCTGGTGCTTGACGGCGGTGAAGCCCTGGGCTTGGGCCAGGAACTCCTTCTGCTGGAGCTCCACGAAGGCGGGCATGCCCCGGGCCTTGTAGCCCTTGGCCAGCTCCCAGGTGTAGTAGTTCAGGGTGTGCCAGCCCGCCAGGGTGATGAACTGGAACTTGTAGCCCATCTCCCCCAGCTCCCGGTTGAACTTGGCGATGGTTTCGTCGTCCAGGAACTTCTTCCAGTTGAAGGAGGGGGAGAGGTTGTAGGCGAGAAGCTTGTCGGGGAACTCCCGCTTCACCGCCTCGGCGAACTTGCGGGCCTCCTCCAGGTCGGGCTTGGAGGTTTCCATCCAGATGACGTCAGCGTAGGGGGCGTAGGCCAGGGCCCGGGCGATACCCGCCTCGATCCCGTTCTTCACCCGGTAGAAGCCCTCGGGGGTGCGCTCGTCCTTAAGGATGAAGGGGCGGTCGCGCTCGTCGATGTCGCTGGTGATGAGGGTGGCGGCCTCGGCGTCGGTGCGGGCGATGATCACCGTGGGCACCCCCATGACGTCCGCCGCCAGGCGGGCCGCCTGCAGGGTGCGGATGTGCTGGGAGGTGGGCACCAGGACCTTGCCCCCCAGGTGGCCGCACTTCTTTTCCGAGGCCAGCTGGTCCTCGTAGTGGATGCCGGCGGCCCCCGCCTCGATCATGGCCTTGGTGAGCTCAAAGACGTTGAGGGCTCCACCAAAGCCCGCCTCGGCGTCGGCCACGATGGGCACGTACCAGTCCCGGCTCACCTTGCCCTCAGAGCGCTCGATCTGGTCGGCCCGCATGAGGGCGTTGTTGATGCGCTTCACGATTTGGGGCACGGAGTTGTAGGGGTAGAGGGACTGGTCGGGGTAGGTCTGCCAGGCCAGGTTGGCGTCCGCCGCCACCTGCCAGCCGGAGAGGTAGATGGCCTCGAGGCCCGCCCGCACCATCTGCACCGCCATGGCCCCGGTGTAGGCGCCAAAGGTGTGGACGTAAGGGCGCTCGTGGAGGAGCCGCCAGAGCTTTTCCGCCCCCCGTTTGGCCAGGGTGTGCTCTATGGGGATACTGGGCCTGAGGCGCACCACGTCCTCGGGCCGATAGTCCCGCTTCACCCCCTTCCACCGGGGGTTGGTCGCCCACTCCCGCCTAAGGGCCTCCGCCTCTTCCCGCATCTCCGGGGTCAGCATGCTGAGGGGTTCCACGCTTCCACCTCCGAGGACCAGTCTGGAGTCTGGAAGAAGTTTGGTGTAGTGTGTAAGGCCCGGAGGCCCACACGGGCCTTTGGTGTGAACGAGGGTTTTCTACACCGCTAGCGAGCCTGCTGGGCGGCGATGAGGAGGGGGTCCCAGACGGGGCTATAGGGGGGCGCATAGGCCAGGTCCAGGGCCAGGAGGTCCTCGAGGGTGCTCCCGCGGTGGAGGAGGGCGGCCAGGACATCCACCCGGAGGGCCCCGTGCCCGTGGGCCACCACCGCGCCCCCCAAAAGCCTCTCCGTCCCCTCCTCGTACACCAGCTCCACCCAAAGGGGCGCGCTTCCCGGGTAGTAGTGGGCCCCGTCCCGGCTTTGGATGAAGACCTTCTTGGCCCGGTACCCCTCCTTCAGGGCGGCCTCTAAGGAGAGCCCCGTGGTGGCCACCGCCAGGCCGAAGGCCTTGAAGATGGCCGTGCCCACCACCCCGTGAAAGCGGGCTTCCTTGCCGGCGATGACGCTTCCTGCGGTGCGGCCATGCTTGTTGGCCACGTCGCCCAGGGGAAGCCAGTAGGGGCGCTTAAGCACCTGGTGGAAGCTTTCCGCCACATCTCCGGCGGCGAAAACCCCATCCAGGTTGGTGCGCATCCGGTGGTCGGTGGCGATGGCCCCCGTGGGCCCTAGGGCCACCCCCATGGCCTGGGCCAGTTCGGTGTTGGGCCGCACCCCCGTGGCCACCAGGACCAGATCCGCCGGCACCACCCCCTCCGAGGTCTCCACCGCCTCCACCCGGCCTGCGCCCCTTAGGGCCAGGACCCGCACCCCGGTCCAGACCTCCACCCCGTGGCGTTCCAGCTCCTTTCTGAGGAGGGTTCCCACCTCCTCGTCCCAGTGGGGCAGGGGGCGTTCCTTGGCCTCCAGGAGGGTGACCTCGAGGCCCCGCTTGCGGAAGGCCTCCGCCACCTCGAGGCCGATGTACCCCGCCCCCAGGATGGCGGCCCGCCGGGCCCCTTCCAGAGCTTTCAGAAGCCGCTCCCCGTCCTCCATGCTCCTCAGGGTGTAGACCCCTGCCTGCTCCGTGCCGGGAATGGGGGGGATGCTGGGCCTGGCGCCCGTGGCCAGGACCAGGTACTCGTAACGGTCTTGGAAGGTACGCCCCTCCCGGTGATCGAACACCGTGAGGACCCGGCCCAAAGGGTCTATGTCCACTACCTCGTGGTGGGTGTGGACCACGACCCCTTGCTTGCGAAACTCCTCCGGGGTGCGGGCGACCAGCTTGGAGAGGCTTGGGATCTCCCCCGAGAGCACATACGGCAGGCCGCAGGCCCCGTAGGAAACCCATCCAGACTTCTCGTAGACCACCACCTCCAGCTCGGGATTTTCCCGCTTGGCCTTGGCAGCGGCGGAAGCGCCTCCCGCCACCCCGCCCACCACCACCATGCGCTTGCCCATGGGGGGTATTTTGCCACAAGGGGCTTGGGCCAAGTGTCCCGGTCTACGGCGCCTTCCAGGGTACCTCTTCCCGAAAGAGCCTTCCCCCCCTCAGGTGGAGGATGCGCTCCGCCCGGGCGGCCAGTTCCAGATCGTGGGTTACCAGGATGAGGGTGCGCTCCTTCCCCGCCTGGAAGAGGAGGGCCGCCACCTGCTCCTTGGACTCGGCGTCCAGGTTGCCCGTGGGCTCGTCGGCGAAGAGGATGGGGGGGTCCAGGGCCAGGGCCCGGGCCAGGGCCACCCGTTGCTGTTCCCCGCCGGAAAGGCGGCTCGGGAGGTGGTGGGCCCGGGGGGAAAGCCCCACCCCGTCCAAAAGCTCCAGGGCCCGGGAGCGCCTTTTGGCGGGGGGCCAGCCCGCAAGGAGGAGGGGGAAGGCCACGTTTTCCCAAGCGGTCAGGGTGGGGATGAGGTTCCACTGCTGGAAGACGAAGCCCATGTGCCTAAGGCGCGCCTCCGCCCGCTCGTCCTCGGAAAGGCGGTGGAGAGGGGTTTCCCCCAGGTAGACCCCACCTTCCGTGGGCAGGTCCAGCCCGGCGAGGAGGTTGAGGAGGGTGGTCTTGCCGCTTCCTGAAGGCCCCACCACCGCCGTGGCTCCTTGGGGGAAGGCGTAGGTGAAGCCTTGGAGGGCCACCACCTCCTTCTCCCCTTGCCGGTAGCGCTTGGTCAGGTTCTCGGCCCGAAGCATCACACCCTCCCCAAGGCTTCCACCACCGGGATGCGGCTTGCGTGGTGGGCGGGAAGAAGCCCGGCCAAAAGCCCCAGGCTTAGGGCCACCAGGAGGGCAAAGAGGGAAAGCCTGGGCGTCACCGCAGAGAGGGCCAGGCCCACCTCGCTTTGGGTGTAGAGGTTGATGGCCTGGGATACCGCCCCGCCTAGGGCGAGCCCCCCCACCCCGCCCAAGAGGGCTAGGAGGAGGGCTTCCAGCACCACGAGCCGGAAGATAAAGCCCCTTCTAGCCCCCAAGGCCCGCATGACCCCGAACTCCCGCGTGCGCTCGTAAACGGACATCATCACCGTGTTGGCCACCAGGAGGCCCCCCACCGCCAAGGCCACCAGGCTGATGCCGAAGCGCACCAGGTCGCTGATCCTCAGGGCCCGCTCGGCGAAGCGCATCACCTCCCCCGTGGTCTGGGCCTTGAGGCCGGGAACCGCTCCCTCTAGAGCCCGGGCCACCTCCTCCGCCTTCTGCCCCGGGCTTAGAGCCACCAGGACGGCGCCCACGTTTTCCGTGCCCAAAACCGTCTGCAGGGCCTTCAGGGGGGCGAAGATGAGGTTGTCGGCCAGCCCCCCGGTTTCCTCCAAGATCCCCTCCACCCTAAGGGTCACCTGGGGGGAAAGGCGCAACGGGCTTCCTAGGGCCAGCCCGGTCCGCTGGGCCAGCTTGGCCCCCACCACCGCCCCGCCTTCCGAGGGAAGGAGGCGGCCCTCCTTGGCCCTAAGCCCAGGGTAGAGGAGGTCGGGGCTCACTCCTGGGGGAAGCCCTTGGAAGAAGAAGCTGCTTTGCGGGTCAAGGCCGCCCCGGGCCAGGAAGAGGGTGGGGATCACCGCCTGCGCCCCCAGGGCCTGGGCCGCCCGCCGTAGCGCCTCCACCTGGGCGGGGGTGATCTCCGGGTAGGCGCTAAAGGCCAAGCCCTCGCTCCCTTCGGGCACCACCTGGATGGCCGGGCCCACCCGGGAAAGCTCCTGGAACAGGGCGCGCCGAAGCCCCTCCCCGAAGGAGAGGAAAAGGACCATGCTGGCGGTGGCGATCAGGACTCCCAGGAGGGTGAGGAGGCTCCGCACGGGCCGGGCCAGGAGGTGGCGCAGGACCAGGTAGAAGACTTCCATCCCCCTAAGCCTACCCCCGGGAGGCGAAAGGGGCGTGGCGGAGGCTACAGGAGGCGCTCCACAAACTGGGTTTCCACCGCTTCCAGGAAGACCCGGGGGTTCACCTTCTGCCTTTCCGGGTGGTTGTAGTAGGCCTCCTCTGCCCGGGCGAAGTCCTCGTGGGCCACGAACCAAAGGAAGTCCCGGTCGGAAAGTCAGTAGGCCCCGAGGATCTCGAAACCCAGGGCCCTTCGCAGGGGGACGATGGTCTCCAAAAAGACCTTTTGGAATTCCTCCTTGGCCCCCTCTTTTAGGCGGTAGCGGCGCATCTGGACCATAGAGGAAGTCTAAACCACCTTGCCCGGGTTCAGGAGGCCCTCGGGGTCTAGAAGCGCCTTGAGCCGCCGCATCCAGTCCAGGGCGGGGCCGTGCTCCAGGGGGAGGTACTTCCGCTTCCTTAGGCCCACCCCGTGCTCTGCGGTGCAGGTGCCCTCGAGTTCCAGGGCCTTTTTTACCAGCTTTTCCGCGTAGGCCTCCGCCTTTTCGTAGTCCTCGGGCAAGACGGGGACCAAGGTGTGGAAGTTGCCATCCCCCACGTGGCCCAGGATGTTCCCGGTGAGGCCCATCTCGCTTAGGAGCCCTTGGGCGTAGCGCACCGCCTCGGGGAGGCGGGAAAGCGGCACGGCGGTGTCCGTGATCAAGAAGCGGTGGCCGGGAAAGAGGTGGACCAGGGCCCAGTAGGCCTGGTGCCGGGCCTCCCACTGCCTCTTCCGCTCCTCTTCTGTCTTGGCCACCTCCACGGCCAAGGCCCCCGCCTCCCGCATGAGCTCTAGGGCCAGGGCGCTTTCCGCCTCCAGGGCTTCCCGGGTGGAGGAGTGGAACTCCAGGAAAAGGGCGGGGCGCTCGGGGAAGTCCGCCCCCAGGTAGCGGTTGAGGGCCTTTAGGGCGAGCTCGTCCAAAAGCTCCAGGCGGGCTACGGGAAGCCCCGTGGCCATCACCCGGTAACTCGCCTCCGCCGCCTCCTCCACCCCGGGGAAGAAGACCCTTAAGGTGTGCACGTGCTCCGGCAGGGGGTGGAGGCGGAGGGTTAGGCGGGTGATGACCCCTAAGGTCCCCTCTGAACCGAGGAAGAGGTCCTTGAGGTCGTAGCCCGCCGAGGTCTTGCGCACCCCCCGCCCGAGCTCCAGGACCTCTCCGCTCGCCAGGACCACCTGGAGGGCCAGGACGTTTTGCCGCATTCCCCCGTAGCGCACCGTGGTGGTGCCGCTGGCGTTGGTGGCGGCCATGCCCCCTAAGGTGGCGTCGGCCCCGGGGTCCACGGGGAAGAAGAGGCCCGTGCCCTTGAGGGCCTCGTTGAGGGCCTTGCGGGTGAGGCCGGGCTCCACCACGCAGAGGAAGTCCTCGGGCTGGACCCGAAGGACCCGGTTCATGCGGGACATGTCCAGGCTGATGGCCTCCCCCAAGGGCAAAAGGGCGCCCTCCAGGCTCGTCCCCGCCCCGAAGGGGATGACGGCTATGCGGTGTTCCCGGGCCCAGGCGAGGGCCTTTTGCACGTCCTCTACCCCTTCCGGGTAGACCACGGCCAGGACCTCCCCTTCCGCCGGGTACCCCTCGTCCTTGCCGTGGCGCCGCCTTTCCGAAGGGGAGGTTTCCACCCTGCCGGGCAGGAGGCTCTTTAGGGCTTCCACCTTGTCCATGGGGAAAGTTTAGTCCGCCTTGGCGTCAGGGAGGAGGGTTTCCACCTCCCGCACCTGGGGGAAGAGGTAGCCGGAAAGCCCCCAAAGCACCCCCAGGCCCCCGAAGAGGAGGAGCATGAAGGCGATGCCCTCCCCCTGCCCTAAGCGGGACTCAAAAACCCGGTCGGCTAGGGGCCCGGAAAGAACCATGGCCAAAGGGGTGGCGAACCAGGCGATCATGCGCCGGGCGGCGAAGACCTTGCCCTGGACCGCCAGGGGTACCTTAGCCTGCCAGATGGCCTGGTTCGAGCCGTTCAGGAGGGGGATAAAAAACGCCTCCATGAAGGCCAAAAGCGCCCACCCCATGGGCCCTTCCACCACCCCCATGAGGGCCAGGGCCAGGCTGGAAAAGGCCATGCCCAAAAAGACCCCGTGGACGCGCTGCTTGGGACCGCCCCACACCGAGAGGAAAAACCCCCCCGCCGCCCCGCCCAAGCCCGAGGCGGAGCGCACCAGGGCCTAGCCTACCCAGAGAAGGCGGAAGGCGGCGAAGCCCGCCACTAGGCCTCGCCCTTTAGGATGGCTTCAATCTTCTCCAGGGCTTCTTTGGGCAGGTCCACCCCGGCTGCGCCCAGGCTTTCCCGGATCTGTTCGGGCCGCGTGGCCCCGGTGATGGCGCTGGAGATGCCGGGGAGCCTTAGCACCCAGGCCAGGGCCAGCTGGGTGCGGGTGAGGCCCAACTCCTCCGCCACCGCCTTGAGCTGCAGCACCTTCTTGCGGTTTTCCTCCGTGAGGTAGCGGGCCCGGAACTGGTCGTAGCGGGCGAAGCGGCTGTCTTCGGGGATCCCTTCGTCGTACTTGCCCGTGAGCATCCCCTGGGCCAAGGGGCTCCACACCACCAGCCCCAGGCCGAACCGCTCCGCCTCGGGGAGGATCTCGTTTTCCAACCGTTCCCGGTAGAGCATGGAGTACTGGGGTTGCTCCACGATGGGCGGGTGGAGGCCGTTTGCCTTGGCGAAGGCCACCGCCTCGGCGATGCGGGGAGCGGGCCACTCCGAGGTGCCCCAGTAGAGGGCGTAGCCCTTCTCCACGATGGTGTGCATGGTGTAGACGATCTCCTCCATGGGCACCTCGGGATCGTAGCGGTGGGCGAAGAAGAGGTCCACGTAGTCGGTCTTCAGCCGCTTCAAGCTTTTGGTGATGCTCTCCAGGAGGTGCTTGCGGCTCAGGCCCCGGTCATTGGGGTCTTCCGACATGGGCCAATAGGCCTTGGTGGAGAGGACCAGGGTGTGCCGGGGGAACTCCTGGAGGACCTCCCCCATGATCTCCTCCGCCAGGCCCCGGGCGTAGACGTCGGCGTTGTCAAAGAAGTTCACCCCACCCTCGTAGGCGATCTTGACGATTTGGCGGATGGTCTCCTTGTCCTTGACCACGTCCCCAAAGGTGACCCAGGCCCCCAAGGAGATTTCGGAAACCTTCAGGCCCCACTTGCCGAGCTTTCGGTAGCGCATCTCACCCATGGCAAAGAGGAGTCTACCCCTTGCGCCCGCAATTGACCAGTGGGTCAGTTTCCTTCTACCTCCAGCACCCCGCCCTCCGCCTGGAAGCCAAGGGCCTTGTGGGTGCCGTCGCAGAAGGGCTTCTTGGCCGAGCCCCCGCAGCGGCAGAGGAAGACCCGGGGTTTTTCCAGGATTTCGTCCTTATCTCCTATACGTATACGAAAACGGGCACCTGCCAAACGAATGGGTCCGTTCTCCAGGAATTCCAGGCGCATGTCCCTATGCTACTCGAGGCCCAGGGTTAACGGCGGGTATGAGAGTTATGGCACCTTCTCTTACCCTTGCTGTGCTAGGCTACAGGGTAAGGAGGTTGGGGAATGGTAGAAACGCAGGAAGCAGTTATCCGCATTACCCCGTTGGCGGCGGAAAAGGCTAAGGAGATCCTGGCCCGGTACGGCAAAGAGCACGCAGCCATCCGGGTCTACATCAAATCCGGAGGGTGCTCTGGCTTCCAGTACGGCATGGCCGTAGACGAGCGGGAGCTGGAGGGGGACACCTTTGTGGAGATGCACGGGGTGCGCCTAGTGGTGGACCCCATGTCCTTACCCTACCTGGTGGGCTCGGAGATCGACTGGGTGGAAAGCCTCATAGGGGGTGGTTTCACGGTGAATAACCCCAACGCCGCCAGCACCTGCGGCTGCGGCCACTCCTTCCGCACCAAGGACCAGGAGGGTGAGGCCCGCACTTGCGGCCACTAAGCCCTTTTCCCCATCCATATAGGGGCTTGGGTTCAGGCCCCTTTATCTTTGCCCCATTGACCTTCAGAGTGGGCGCCGTATAATGGCCTCGGCCACTAAGAAGAGTGCCGCACACACGAAAGGAGGCCGTATGAGGAAACTAGGCAAACTGGCTGTACTCGGTTTAACTGCCTTGGGTCTTGCCCTGGCAGGGCCCCAGGACAACAGCTTGGTCGTCGGGGCCTCGCAGGAGCCCCGGGTGCTGGCGGGGGACTTCCTTTCCGTCATCTCCAACCAGGCTATAAAGAGCGAGATTGAGGGCTACCTCTTCGCCCCCTTCATCGGCTTTAACGCCGACAGCCAGAACTTCCCGGTCCTGGCCACCGAAGTGCCCACGCAACAAAACGGGCGCCTCCGGGTGGTGGATATTGGCGGGGGCAAGAAGCGGCTGGAGATGGACCTCACCATCCGGCCCGACGCCCGCTGGTCCGACGGCCGCCCCATCACCACGGACGATGTGGCCTTCTACTACGAGGTGGGCAAGGCTAAGGGCATGCCTACGCTGGACCCGGACTACTGGGAGCGGGTGCAGCTTCGGGTTAAGGACGCCCGCAACTTCACCGTGATCTTTGAGCCCGCCTACTACTACGACACCTACGGCTCTCCCATGGGCTACGCTCCCAAGCACATCATGGGCGCAGAGTGGGAGCGGGTGAAGGCTGCGGCCCGCAACCTGGATCCTGACAAGGATGCGGAGCGGCTCAACGAGCTCTACCGCAACTTCTTCCTCAAGTTCGCCACGCCCCAGGCCCTGAACCGGGGGGCCATGGTCTACTCCGGGCCCTTCAAGCTCAGGCGCTGGGTGCCGGGCAACTCCATTGAGATGGAGCGGAACCCCAACTTCCCCATCAAGCCCGAAGGTGGGGAGAGCAAGTACGTGCAAAAGGTGGTTTACCGCTTCATCCAGAACACCAACTCCCTCCTCGTGGCCATCATCGGGGGTTCCATCGATGCCACCTCTAGCGTCTCCATCACCTTCGATCAGGCCCGCAGCCCCCAGCTTGCCCGGCGCGCTCCTGGTCGCTTTGACATCTGGTTCGTGCCCGGGGCCATCTGGGAGCACATCGACATCAACAAGTTTGAGAACTGCCAGACCGTGCGCGACCTGGGCCTGAACGACAAGCGCACCCGCCAGGCTATCCTCCACGCCCTGAACCGCGAGGGGCTGGTGAGGGCCTTCTTTGACGGGCTTCAGCCCGTGGCCCACACCTGGATTGCTCCCGTCAACCCCCTCTTCAACCCCAACGTTCGGAAGTACGAGTTTGATCTGAAGAAGGCGGAGGCCCTCCTGGCGGAGATGGGTTGGCGCAAGGGACCCGACGGGATCCTGCAGCGCACCGTGGGCGGGCGCACCGTGCGCTTCGAGATCGAGTACGTGACCACCGCGGGCAACGTGGTCCGGGAGCGCACGCAGCAGTTCTTCGCCGAGGACCTGAGGAAGATCGGCATTGCCGTTAAGATCAACAACGCCCCTTCCGCCGTGGTCTTCGCCGACGACTACATCCAGCGCGCCTCCGAGTGCAAGTGGACGGGGATGTTTGAGTTCGCTTGGATAGCTAACCTCCAAGAAAATGCTTTCCTCTTCCAGTACCGGAACCTGAACACTGGGGCCGTTATGGTTCCCACCAAGGAGAACAACTACCAGGGCCAGAACATCGGCGGCTGGCGCAACGACGAGTTTGACCGCCTCACGAGCCAGGCGGTGCTGGAGTTCGACGAGGCCCGCAGGAAGCAGCTCTTTGCCCGGGCGCAGGAGATCTGGGCTGAGGAGCTTCCTGCCCTGCCCCTCTACTTCCGCTCTAACCCCTACGTGGTGCGCCAGGGCCTTGTGAACTACGTGTCCAGCGCCTACGCCGGCGGCTTCGGCTACCCCGGCTGGAACGCCTGGGAAATCGGCTGGGCCAGCCGTGGGGCCGTGAAGAAGTGGGACCAGGCGAAGTACGCCCTTTCCATCAAGTAGCCCGGGTGGTATAGTGGGGCCCGCTGGGGTTAACCCCAGCGGGCTTTTTAGTGCCATAAACGGGAGGTACAAGGGTGTTTGCCTACACGGTGCGCAGGCTTTTGCAGATGATCCCTTTGCTTCTTGTGGCCAGCGTGGTGATCTACGCCCTTTTGGCCCTACAGCCGGGGGACCCTTTGGAGGAGCTTAGGCGGCAAAACCCCCGCATCACGGCGGAGCAGTTTGAGGCCTTGAAGCGGGCCTACGGCCTGGACAAGCCCCTCTACATCCGCTACTTCAAGTGGCTTTCCCGGGCGGTGCAGGGGGACTTGGGCTATAGCCGCACTTATGGCATTCCGGCGGCAGAGTACATCTTCGTGCAGCGGCTACCCAAGACCCTGCTCCTTTCGGGCCTGGCCCTTACCCTGGCCTTGCTGGTGGCCATCCCCGTGGGGGTGTTTTCCGCCGTACGCCAGTATTCCCTAGCGGACTACTTCATCACCTTTTTGTCCTTCGTGGGGTTTTCCATGCCGGTGTTTTTCCTGGGCATCCTCCTTCTTTACCTCTTCGCCATCTGGCTGCCCGATCACATCCCGGGTTTTCCCCGCTTCCCCACGGGGGGCGTGCCTGGGGTTCTGTGGGAGGACGTGCGCTCGGGGGTGGTGAGCTTTTGGGAGTTTATTGGGCAGTGGGCTTGGCACCTGATCCTCCCCGTCATCGCCCTGTCCTCCTTGCAGATGGCGGAGTGGACCCGCTTCATGCGGGCTTCGCTTCTGGAGGTTCTTTCCCAGGACTACATTCGCACCGCCCGGGCCAAGGGGCTTTCCGAGCGGGTGGTGCTCTACAAGCATGCGCTTCGGAACGCCCTTATTCCCATTGTCACCCTGGTGGGCTTGGCCATCCCGGGGGTTTTGGGCGGGGCCACCATCACCGAAACCATCTTTAGTTACCCGGGTATGGGCCGGGCCATCTTTGACGCCTTGGTGGAGAAGGACTACAACGTGGCCATGGCCGCCTTGGCCTTCTTGGCCCTGATGACCGCCCTTTTCAACCTGCTGGCGGACCTTGCCTACGCGGTGGTGGATCCCCGCATCCGCTACAGCTAGAGGTGAACCATGGCGACCGCAACCGCAACCGCTAAACCCAGGACCTTCTTCAGCCTTTTCTGGCGCCGCTTGCGGCGGCACAAGATGGCCATGGCCGGCTTGGTGGTCATCGTTCTCCTAATCTTGATGGCTATCTTCGCTCCCTGGCTGGCCCCGTATGACCCCACGGCCCAACCCACGGGGGAGGACGTGGGCCAGTACTACTTCAACCCCCCTTCCCGGGAGCACCTTTTGGGCACCGATGACCTGGGGCGGGACGTGCTTTCCCGCATCATCTACGGTTCCCGCATCTCCCTTTTGGTGGGCTTTGCCGTGGCCTTTTCCAGCGTGATCCTGGGAACCATTATGGGGACGCTGGCGGGCTATTTCTCTGGGCGCCCCTTACGCTTTTACCTTGGCCCTTTGCGTCGGGAGCGGGAGGGGTTTTACCCCTGGAGCTTCGCCCTTTGGCGGGTGGTTTCCTGGTTCCTCTACTACGGGGTGCTGTACCTGGCCCTTTCCATCGCCTGGGCCTTGGCCCAAGACGGCATCCGGGCGGGAAGCGTGGGGAGTTACCTGGGCTTTGGGCTCACCCTAGCCTTGGTGCTTTGGGCCGCCTGGTTTGGGCTTAAAGGGCAGATCCGGCTAGACCTGGACGTGGCCATCAGCCGCCTCATCGACTTCATGCTCACCATCCCCACCCTGCCCTTGCTCCTGGTGCTTTCCGCCCTCCTGCGGGACCCTGGGGTCAAGGTGGGGCAGTGGGCCCAGGGGGTTTTCGGGGATGCGGCTAGCGTCTTTATCATCATTACTATCCTGGTGCTTTTCGGGTGGTTGGGCACGGCTAGATTGGTGCGGGGGAACATCCTCTCCCTGCGGGAGCAGGACTACGCTACCGCCGCTCAGGCCCTAGGGGCTACGGACGCCCGCATCATGTTCCGCCACCTTGTGCCTAACACCCTGGCTCCCCTCATCGTCCAGGCCACCCTGCAGGTGGGCGGGGCGATCCTCACGGAGGCGGCCCTTTCCTTCCTGGGCTTTGGCATCCAGCCTCCGGTGGCCACCTGGGGCAACATGCTGACCAACGCCCAGGAATACATCTTCACCGCCCCCTGGCTGGCCTTGCCCCCGGGCTTCATGATCTTCATCACCGTCTTGGCCTTTAACTATCTGGGGGACGGCTTGCGGGATGCTTTGGACCCGCGGAGCCGGCTCTAACCCTTCCGGGCACAAGGGGCCGGGTGCGCCGGCCCCTTTTCACTTTGGGGTGAGGCGGTCTTCCGGGTAGGCCGCCTCCACGAAATAAAGCCCGTGGGGCGGGGCTGAGGGGCCGGCGAGGCGGCGGTCCTGGGTTTCCAGGATGGCCCTTAGGCTTTCCGGGGAGCGTTTGCCTAAGCCCACTTCCAGAAGCGTTCCCACCATGCCCCGCACCTGCCCCCGGAGGAAGGCTGTGCCCCGGAAGTAGAAATGGACCTCGAGGCCCCCTTCTCCCTCCACCACCCCAAGCTGCGCCTCCAAAAGCTCCCTCACCCCCTCCCGCACCTCCTCCTTGGCGAAGCCTAGGAAGTTGTGCCGCCCCAGGAGAAGGGGAAGGGCTTCTTCCACAGCCTTTAGGTCCAAGGGGTGCCGCACCCAAAGGGCCCGGTGGCGAAGAAGGGGCGAGGGGTGGGGCCTTAGCAGGACCCGGTAGCGGTAGGCACGCCACAGGGCGTCCTTGCGGGCGTGGAAGTCCCCCGCCACCTCCCTTGCGCTATGCACCTTGAGGTCCTCGGGGAGGAGGCGGTTTAGGGCCTCGGGGATTTTTTCCACGGGGATACGGCTTTGCAGGTCAAAGTGGAAGGGCATGGCCAGGGCGTGGACCCCAGCGTCCGTGCGGCCGGCGGCCACCGCCTTGGGGAGGGCGCCGATGGCGGAAAGCACCTTCTCCAGCTCCCCTTGCACGGTGCGCAAACCCTCCCTTTGCCGCTGGAGCCCGGCGAAGTGGGTGCCGTCGTACTCGGCGAGGATGAGGATGCGGCGCACGTTCTAAGCTTAGTCCGTGCCCACGGGGGTCTTGGGGCTTTGGCCCTCCAAGGCTACCCCTTCCCCCGCCACCCGCACCGCCACCACATCCCCCACCCGGAAGGGGCTTTCCGGCCCCTCTTGCACCAAGACCTCCCGCTCCGGGGCGAGGAGGCGCACCCGGTAGGTAAGGTCGTGCCCCTTGAACTCCCGGGCCACCACCTGTCCCAAGGCCCCGCCCTCCTCTGGGGGGGCGAGCCGCAAGGCCTCGGGGCGCAGGGAAAGGAGCAGGGGTCCGTGGGCGGGCTCGGCCAAGGGCACGGGGCCCAGGCAGGTTTCGGCGTAGCGCCCCTTCCCCTCCCCGGAGAGGAGGTTGGTGCGCCCCAGGAACTGGGCCACAAAGGGGGTCTTGGGCCTGAGGTAGACCTCCTCTGGGGTGCCCACCTGCAAAAGCTTGCCGTCCCGCATCACCCCCAGGCGGTCGGCGAAGGAAAGGGCCTCCTCCTGGTCGTGGGTGACCAGGATAGCGGTGGTGCCCGTTTCCTTGAGCACCTTGCGCACCTCTTCCCGGGTGGCGGCCCGGAGGCTTGCGTCCAGGCTAGAGAAAGGCTCGTCCAGGAGGACGAGCTTAGGGCCGGGGGCCAGGGCCCGGGCCAGGGCCACCCGCTGCTGCTGCCCGCCGGAAAGCTCCTGGGGCTTGCGGTGCTGGAAAAGGGTCATGCCCACCCGCTCCAGGGCCTTCTGTGCCCGGAGCAGGCGGTCTTTCCCCTTGAGCCCGAAGGCCACGTTGCCCAAGGCGGTGAGGTGGGGGAATAGGGCGTAGTCCTGGAAGACAAAGCCGATGCTCCGCCTTTCTGGGGGCAGGTGGGTGATGTCTTGGCCCTCCAGGACCACCCTTCCCCCGTCGGGGCTCTCTAGGCCGGCGATGACCCTAAGGAGGGTGGTCTTGCCGCAGCCCGAAGGCCCAAGCAACGCCAGGATCTCCCCGGGGTAGACGGCGAGGTTTATCCCCTTGAGTACCTCGTGCTCCCCGAAGCGTTTGCGGATGCTCTCGAGGGCTAAAAGCGGCGCTCGGTCCAAAGCAACACCCCCACAAAGGCCGCCGATAGGAGGGCGATGAGCAGGGCGAAGGGGGCGGCCTCAGCGAACATGGCCTCTTGAGTGTAGCTGAAAACCCGGGTGGCCAAGGTGGCGTAGCCCATGGGGGCCAGGAGCAGGGTGATGGGGAGCTCCTTCACCGCCCCGATGAAGGCCAAGGCTCCCCCCGCCACCGCCCCCCGCCAAAGCAGGGGGAAGGTGACGCGGAAAAAAGCCCCCGTGGGGGTTTCCCCTAAGGTCCTAGCCGCTTCCTCCAGGCGCCTTGGCACCTGGAAAAGCGCTCCCCGCACCGGGCCCAGGCTTTCCGCCAAGAAGTGGAAGGCCAAAACTAGGACCAAAAGGGGCAAGGTGCCGTAGAGGAAGGGGAGGCTTCGCAGGCTAAAGAAGATCCAGGCCAAGGCGAAGGCCAGGGGTGGGATGGCATATCCCAGGTAGGCCAGGCGTTCTAGCATTCGCGATAGGCCAAGGGGGTAACGCGTTGCCAGGTAAGCGATGGGTAAGGCCATGCCTACGGCCAGGAGGCTTGCGGGTAGGGCTGCAAAGGCGGAGTGTAGGAAGGCCTCGCCAACCCCGTAAAGCCTTTCTATGGGGAAACGTTGGGCTAGATGGAGAAGGACAAAGAAGGGAAAAATAAGACCCAGAAAGAGGGGTAGGGTCAGAAAGACGTAAGCCAAAGGGGTGAAGGAGCCCAAGCGGACAGCTTTTTCTTTTCGGGCCGTACCCCGACCTGTGCGTCCCAGGGTGAGCCGTTGGAGGAGGCGTCCTTCTAAGGCGAGAAGCCCACCTGTGAGGAACAAAAGCATTAGGGCCAGCCAAGCGGCGTAAATTCGGTCAAATGCTGCATTGTATTGCAGATAAATGGCGTAGGAAAAGGTTTCGTAGCGAAGTAGGCTCACCGTTCCGAAATCCCCCAGAACGTGGAGTCCTACCACGAGGTAGCCCGAGAGTAAGGCGGGCAGGAGTTGGGGAAAAGCCGCCCGAACGAAAGCTTGCCAAGGTTTAAGCCCCAAAGTTCTCGCCGCTTCTTCTAGCGTGGGGTCCAGCCCTAAAAAGGCGGCCCTTAAGGAAAGGAAGAGGTATGGGTAGGTGAAAAGGGAGAGGATAAGGAGGGCCCCCCAGTAGCCTTCTGGTCGCGGCAAAGGAAGCAGGCTCGAGGGCCCTGTGGCCGCCAGGTATACGTATGCCCCCACATATCCCGGGATTGCCAGGGGCAGGGTGAGGAGTACGGCGAAAACGCGCTTGCCCTTTAGGTCGGTGCGGGTGGTGAGGAAGGCAAGGGGCAGGGCGAGGAGGGTAGTAAGGGCCAGGACCCCCACGAGGAGGGCCAGGGTGTTGCGGAGGAGCTCCAGGTTCTTGGGGCGGAGGAGGATTTCTTGAAGGGTGCTGGGATCGGCCTCCAGGGCCCGCAGGACCAGGTAGACCAGGGGCAGGGCCACCCCGCCTCCCGTGAGGGAGGCGGGGATTAGGAAAGGTAGAAGCCCTGACCGATGAGGTAAATCTCTGACGCTCAAGGCCTAGAGGATCCCCAGTTCCCGCATGAGCCGCAGGGCCTGTTCCAAGGGGAGTTGCTCAAAGTCTAGGTTTGGAGTTTTCTTGAGGGCTTCCTCCAAGGGCAGGAGCCTGGGGTCAGGAACCACGTCCTGAACCACAGGGTACTCCCCGATGTTCCCCACAAAATACTGCTGACCTTTTGCGGAGAGTAGGTAAGTGAGGAAGCGGGTGGCTGCAGCCAGGTTCCGGCTATTGCGATGAATGCCTGCGCCCGTCACCAAAGCCAAGTTCCCCACATCGCCGTTTCGGAAGGAGGTCATCGCCACTTGGAAACCGGCCCGCTGGAAACGCAACACATAGTAGTGGTTGGTGGAAGCGAGGTCGATTTCCCCTGCCCGGATGGCGTCGACCATGGCTACGTTAGAGGAACCATAGCTCTTGGGGTTCAGGGCTTTGAACTCGGTCAACCAGCGGCGGGCCGTCTCCTCTCCGTGTAGGAGGATGATGGCGGCCACCATATCCTGGAAGCTGGAGTAGGTGGGGGTCCAGCCGATTCGCCCCTGAAGCCCTTTTTCCTGAACAAAACGGGGTAGGTCTAGCAGGCTTTGGGGAAGCTCCTCAGGCTTGAACTTTTGCGGGTTATAAGCCAGAACCCTTAGACGAACGGTTACGGGTACCCACCGCTTGGAGGCGGGAATAAAGCCCGCTGGCCGCTTGAGGATGCTTTCGCTAAGTGGACGTAGCAGGTTTAAGGCTGCCGCCCGGCCCAGGGCTCCGGAAGTGTTGAGCCAGACTACGTCTGCTGGGGATCGGTCGCCTTCCTCTTGGAGCGCGGCGAGGATTTGCGCGTCCGACCCGTAGCGGACTTGTACCCGGATGCCGGTTTCTCGCTGGAACTGTTGCACTAGGGGACCAACCAAGCTCTCGCCTCGGCCCGAGTAAATCGTAAGGGTTTGCTGTTGGGCCAAGCTCAGACTGAGGCTTGTTAGGCCGACCAAAGCCAGAAGAAAGGTTCTGCGCACCATAGCACCTCCTTGGGGAGAGGGCGCCCTCTCGGGGGATAGTTTAAGAGGGGGTAGGTGAAAAGTCAAGTATTCCGCTCGGATTTTGTAAGTTTAGAAGTGATAATCGTTTGCAATAAAGGAAACACCCCGATCAGATCCTTGGGCCAGAAAGGGGTTTCCCCAAGGTAAACCAGGGGCACAGGGTTCCGGGTGTGCTGGGGGTGCCAGGGTTCCTCAGCGTTTCCGTGGTCTGAGGTGAGGAAAAGCTCCCCGCCTTCCGCCAGGAAGCCCTTAAGGAAGAGGGCAAGCTCCCGGAAGCGCTCGGGCAAGGTTTCGGGGGCGCGGTGGGCGGCCAAATCCAAGGCCCAGTACTCCAGGACCACTAGGTCCCAAGCCCGGGCCAAGGCCGCTGCCTGCGCCCCCTGGCCGTAGGGGTCTTCCCAGAAGCCGGGGGGAAGGGCCAGGGGGTGGCCCAGGGGAAGGAGGGGAAGGCCGGCGAGCCTGGCCGCCTGGGCGAAGGCGGAAAGCATCTGCCTGCGTCCCTCCGTGGCCCGCTTGAGGTATTCCGGCCGATAGGCGTTGGCGTGGAGGACCTTTAGGCCCTTTTCCCGGGCCCAGGCGTAGAGGCTTCGCCGGAGGAGGGGCCTGAGCCTGGGGCTCGGAAAGGGCCCTTGATGGTGGCCGAGGAGCTGGGCGGCGTTTTCCCCGGTGAGGAGAGCGGTCTGCCCCGTGCCCGACTGGGGCAGGCCCTCCACCCCTAAGGTGGCGTCCAGGGGCTTTGGGGAGAGGTCCAGGAGGAGGGGGAAGAGGTCCTCTAGCGCTTCTCCTAGGCCCAGGCCGTCCACGAAAAGGAAGAGCACCTTCCCATCCTAAAAGGGGGACATTCATCCTGTAGGGTAAGCGCTACCTTGAACGTAGGAGGTAAAGAGGTATGGGAAGCTACAATCCGCTGGTTTTCGTGCTCGGGTTAGTGACGGCAGCAGGGGTTTCGGGGGTGGCTTACCTCCTCGCCTTGGCCCGGGGTGGGGACGAGAAGACATTGGGGCGGCTTTACGGCCCCCTCTTTTTCGCTCTAGGGGTTTTCGCCCTGGGGGCTGTAGCCCAGCTTTACTGGACTAACTGGGCAGGCCGCTCGGTGCCCCAGTATACGGAGCTTTTCGGAGTGGCCACGGGCCTTTTCGCCTTGATGATGGTTCTGGCGGGGTTTTACCTTTACCAGGGGTTTGAGCTTAAGGCCTTGGCCTGGCCGTCGGCTTTCCTCGGGCTTTACTTCCTACAGGGGGCGCGGGCGGTTTTGGACTTCGGTTTAACCCGGAATCCACCCCTCACCGCCATTATGTGGGGGGCAGCTGGGATGGCGGCGATCGGCATTCTTTTTTACGCCTATAGCCGCCCGGAAGCGCGGCGCGCCTGGGCGTATCTGGGGGCTTTGGTCCTGGGCCTGATGGCTCTGGGTGCCTTTCTCACCGGCTTTATGGCCTACTACGACCACATCGCCAGCGCCGTGGGGGGCGGAGGCTAACAAGGCAAAGGATTTGTGTCCCCATGCCCAAAGCGCTTCTGGGCATGGGGTAGTCTTTGCACGAAGGAGGGTAGTATGCCGATACGCAAGGCAAATGCGGTATGGGAAGGCGGACTCCGCCAAGGCAAGGGTCTTATGCGGCTCCAGAGCCAAGCCTTTGAGGGGCCTTACTCCTTCCCCTCGCGCTTTGAAGAAGGAGAGGGCACGAACCCGGAAGAGCTCATCGCCGCGGCCCATGCGGGCTGCTTCTCCATGGCCCTGGCTGCGAGCCTGGAACGGGAGGGCTTCCCCCCCAAGCGGGTTTCCACCGAGGCCAAGGTGCACCTGGAGATGGTGGAAGGAAAGGCCACCATCACCCGGATTGAGCTCCTGACCGAGGCGGAGGTGCCCGGGATTAGCCCGGAGAAGTTTCAGGAGATTGCCCAGGCGGCCAAGGAGGGTTGCCCTGTTTCCCGCGCCCTAGCGGCGGTGAAGGAGATCACCCTCCAGGCCAAGCTGGTCTAGGCCTCCCCCTTCCAGAGGAGACGGCCACAGGAGGGGCAGCGGGTGAGCTGCCCCTGGACCACTTTTTGCGCCACATGGGTGGGTAGGACCACGTTGCACCCCTCGCAGCGGAAGACCTGGCCCTGCCGGGCCATGCGCACGATGCCCATCCCCTTGCGGGCACGGCGGATGGCCTCGTACTCCTTGAGGACGGGAGCAGGGATGCCCTGGGCCAGGGCCTCCCGCTCCTCGAGGCGGGCGGCGATCTCCGCCTTCAGCGCCTCCACCCGCACCCGGTTGGCCTCCAGCAGCTCTTCCAGCTTGGGCCTTAGCTGGGCGAGTTCCGCCTCGAGGCGGGCGATCTCGCCCTCCAGGCTCTCCATGGCCTCCATGATGGGGGTGGAGAGCTCCAAAAGCTCGCGAATGCGGTCTTTGATCTGCTGGATGCGGTTTTCGTACTGGGTCTGTTCCCGGGCGCTTTGGGCTTGGCGTTGCTCCGCCTCCGCCTGCTTCTCCTTGGCGGTGAGGTCTTCGATGTCCAGGCTGTGGCGGTTGTACTCCTTTCGGAGCTCCGCCTGGCGCTCCAGGAGGTCGGCCAGCTCCTCTTCTAAGGCTTCCACTTGGGCTTTAACGGCAAGGAGCTCCTCGGGGAGGCTTTCCGCCTCCTGCCTGAGCCTGTCTATTTCCAGGTCCTTTTCTTGGAGCCCGAAGAGGGCCTTGAGCGCCTCGAGTTGTCCCCGGTGGGGAGCGTCCGGCCCGTTCACGCTTCCCATTCTAACCCTGTGAGGAAGGGGTTCGTGCGGGCCTCCAGGGCCAAGGTGGTGGGAGGCCCATGCCCGGGGAGGACCTGGGTTTCGGGCGGCAGGGAAAGAAGGCGCTTTAAGGAGGCGAAAAGGGCTCTTGGGTCCGATCCAGGCAGGTCGTAGCGGCCGATGCCTCCCCGGAAGAGGAGGTCCCCGGAATACACCGCCTGGCCCACGGGGTCAAAGAAGGCCACGTGCCCGGGGCTGTGGCCCGGGAGGTGGAGGACCTTTAGCCCGAAAAGCTCCATCCCCTCCGCCAGGGGTTCCACGGGCAAGGGGGGCTTGGGGATGGCGAAGCCCCAGGCTGCGGCCACCTCCTGGGCCCGCTCGTAAAGGGGAAGGTCCAGGGGGTGGAGGTAAACGGGCAGGCCATAGGCGGCCACCAAGGGGGCCACCGCCCCCACGTGGTCAAAGTGGGCGTGGGTGAGGAGGATGGCCTTAGGGGTGAGGCCCGTTTGGGCCAATAGGGCCAGGATCCTCTCCGGCTCGTCCCCGGGGTCTATGAGGACCGCCCCTTGGGGGGTTTCCACCAGGTAGCCGTTTTCCGCTAGGGGGCCTAGGACCAGGCGATGGGGGTTCATGGCTCCGTGGGCAGGCCCTCCTGTAGCCACTCGTGCATGGAGCCCAGGTAGTTGCGCGCCCTCACCCCGAGGCTTCGCAGGATGAAGAAGGCCACGGCGCTTCGGGCCCCGGAGTGGCAGTAGACCCCTACCTCCTGGCCCGGGGTCAGGCCCAGCCTCTCCAGGAGCCCTTCGGGGTTGAGGAAGAGCTCTAGGGGGGCGTTTTGGCTCCCCGGGATGCGGCCGCCCCGGGGGCAGCAAGGGGGGTGGACCTTGCCCTGGAACTCCTCGGGGCTTCGCACGTCCAGGAGGAGGGGATGGCGGGCGGCCTCGTCGGCGGTGAGGAGCCAGTCGCGGCGCAAGCGGGCCTGGGTTTGGCTGCGCTCGGGCTTGGGCTCCTCCTTCTCCGTGGCGTAGGGCTCCCAGCCCTCGGTCCAAAGCTCCACCTCGAGGCCCCCAAGCCCCAGGAAGAAGGCGGTGCGGCAAAGCCGGCTCGTGAGCCCCTCGTCGTAGAGGACCACGGGGCTTTGGAGGCCAAGGCTTTGGAAAAGCTCGGTGAGGCCCGCCTCCAGCGCCGAAAGCTCCGCCTCTTCCCGCAGGCGGAGCTTGGGGGCGGAGAGGTCCAGGTGGCGGGCCCCCGGCAGGTGCCCGGCCTCGTAGGCGGGCCGGGGTCGGGTGTCTACGAAGAGGGCGTTTGGGGGAAACTCCATGCCCTTGATTATAGGGGGCGCAAGGGTAGGCGCTTCCGGGTAAGGATAGTTGACAAGAAAGGACGCAGGTGATATAAGTGTTAGTGGAGGTGATGAGTATGGCCCTGGTGCGTAGGGATGCTCGTCCTGCGGAGATCACGCCCTTTAGGACCTGGGGTCCCCTCTCCCTCTTGGAGGAGGCCAATCGGCTCTTTGAGGAGGTCTTGGGCGACTTCGGCCGGCCCGTGATGGCCTACGTGGCCCCCGCCGACCTCTACGAGACGGACGAGGCCTTGGTTCTGGAGATGGCGGTGCCGGGCCTCGCCCCGGAGGACCTGGAGGTGAGCCTCGAGGGCAATAAGCTCACCATCCGGGGCCAAGTGAAGCCGGCCCAGGATGCCCAGGTGCGCCGCTACTACCTCCAGGAGATCCCCCACGGCTCCTTCGTGCGCACCTTCACCCTGCCCGTGGAGGTCAAGGGGGACGAGGCCAAGGCGGAGTTCCGCCACGGCATCCTGCGGCTCACCCTGCCCAAGGTGGCGGAGGCCCGGGCCAAGCGGATCCCCATCCAGGTGGTCCAGTAAGGGACTAAAGGGCGAAGGCCCCCGGGGAAGCCCGGGGGCTTTAGGCTTTCCGCAGGGCCTCGCCGAGGCGCTTTAGGGCCTCCTCCAGGACCTCGGGGTAGGTGGCGAAGTTGAGGCGCACGTAGCGGTCATACCCTTCCCCGAAGGTCTCCCCGGGGTTTAGGGCCACCCGGGCCTCCTTGAGGAGGTAGGCGGCGGCCTTGGGGATCCCCGTGCCGAGCCAGGCCAGGTAAGTCCCTTCCGGGGGGAAGTGGACCAGGCCCAGTTCCTTGGCCCAGGCGGCCACCCGCTCCCGGTTGGCCTTCAAGAGGGCCAGGGTTTCCCGCAGCCAGGGCCCTCCCTCCTTTAGCGCCGCCTTCCAGGCGGCCATGGCCAAGACGTTGGGGAAGGTGTGGGGGAGGTGGCGCTTTAGGGCTTCCACCAAGGGTTTGGGCCCCACCACAGCCCCCATGGGCAGCCCCGCCAGGTTGTAGGCCTTGCCCGGGCCCAGGAGGGTGAGGGTGCGCTCGGGGAGGAGGTGGGCTAAGGGCACGTGGGGCCGCTCAAAGGTGAGGGGGGCGTGGAGCTCGTCGGAAACCAGGATGAGGTCGTGCTTGCGGGCGATGGCGGCCAGGGCCGAGAGCTCCTCCTCCGTGAAGACCCGGCCCGTGGGGTTGTGGGGATGGCAGAAGAGGAGGAGGCGGCTGGCGAAGGCCAGGCGCTCGAGGCCGGAGAGGTCCAGGCGGTAGCCCTCCTCCGTTTCCCGCAAGGGGTTGGCGAGGAGGGTGCGCTTCTGCTCGCGGATGGCGGCGAGGAAGGGAGGGTAGATGGGGAGTTGGGTCAAGACCCCTTGCCCGGGGGCGGTGAAGGCGGCCACGGCGGCGTAAAGCCCCACCACCACCCCGGGCAGGAAGGCCACCTCCCCCTGAAGGCCCGCCGCCTGGAGGAGGAGGTCCTTGAGCTCGGGGTCCCCCTCCCGGGGCGGGTAGCCCAAGAACCCTTCCGCCCGCTCCTTAAGGGCCCGCACGATGGGCTCGGCCACGGGGAAGTCCATGTCCGCCACCCAAAGGGGCAAGACGTCCTCGGGGTAGGCGCTCCACTTCAGGGAGTCCTTGCGGGGGGGTAGCGTCATGGGTTTATCTTACCCGGGGCCTAGGTGTGGTCCTGGACTAGCCTCAGGCCCAAAGCTTCCAAGCGTTCCACCAACGCCCGCACCGCCCCCTTTACGCCTTCGGTGATGAGGGGGCTGCCAAAGCGGCTCACCCCGGCGTAGATGCCGTGGGCGCTTGGCCGCACCTCCAGGATCAGGTCTTGGGTGAGGTCTTCCTCCTCCACGTGGGTGAGGACGTAGAACCCCTTCGCCCCCTTGGCGGCCTCCAAAAACACCGCCACCCCGCCCGAGAGGGGCACGGGGGTTTTGCCGAGTTCCAGGGCCTCGGGCAGTTTTCCTTCCATCAGGGCGTGGGCCACGGCGTACCTCCTTATGGGGGGCCAGGGGTTGGGGTCCTCCCCCATCTTGGTGAAGACGGCGTGGAAGAAGGCGCGCCCCGCCTCCCGCCACTTGAGGGCGTACTTGGTCCTCAGGTGGGCCTCGGGGGGCGGCTTCACCTCCACCCGGTAAAGCCCCGTCCGGGCCGCCTCCTCCAGGGCGAAGCGGAAGTAGTCCTCGTGGTCCGTGGTGAGGAAGAGGCTTCCCCCTTCCCACAGCCGGGTGGAGAGGCGGCGGAAAAAGCCCTCCTGGAGGAGGCGCCTTTCCTGGTGCCGCTTCTTGGGCCAGGGGTCGGGGAAGTTGACGATGACCGCCTCGAGGCTTCCCGCCGGCACCAGGTTCCTCAGGGCGAAGGGGCCCTCCCCGTGGTAAAGGCGCACGTTGGCCACCCCGTGGCGGCGCATCCTCCTGTAGGCCTTTAGGACGCTTGCCGCCGAAACCTCGGCCCCCAGGATGAGCCAGTCCGGGTGGGCCTGGGCGAGCTCCAGGGTGAAGCGCCCGTCCCCGAAGCCGATCTCCAGCACCAAGGGACCTTCCCGGCCGAAGAGGTCCTTTGGGGAGGGGGGCCAGGCGGGAAAGAGGGCGGGGCGCACCAGCACGAGGGGGCATTATACGGTGTTTTCAAAGGCTTTTCACAGGGGGTGGCCAAGATGAGGGTGGGAGGCGATTATGGCCCTATTTGGAAGCTTGGATTGGGGGTGGGGAAGACCGCCTTGGCCAAGAGCCTCCTGGGGGAGGAAGCCCTGACCACGGAGGCGAAGGCCAGGGAGGACCTGGGCAAGGAGACCACCACCGTGGCCCTGGACTTCGGGACCCTGGTGGTGGGGCCTTACCGGGTCCACCTCGAGGCCCGGGAAACCGCCCGCCGCCTAAGGGACCTTCTCTAAGGGGAAACCATGCGGCTCATGGTAGTGGACGACGACCCCTTGCAGCGCCGCCTCCTCATGCGGGCCTTGGCCCCTTTAGAGGCGGAGGTGGTGGAGGCTAGAAACGGGCAAGAGGCCCTGGACCTCTTCCGGGACAGGTTTCCCCACGTGGTCCTCACCGATCTCCACATGCCCGTGATGGACGGGCTCGAGCTCACCCGGCGGGTCAAGGCCCTGGATCCCCTCCTTCCCGTCCTCCTCCTCACCGCCGATGGGGAGCGGGAGGTGCGCCTAAAGGGGATCGAGGCGGGGGCCGACGACTTCCTGAACCGCCCCGTGGACCTGGCGGAGCTTCGCCTGCGGGTGAAGGGGCATCTGGAAAGGCGGCGCCTGCAGGAGCGTTTGGAGGACTTGGAACGCACCCTCCTCGCCCTCATGCGGGCGGTGGAGGTGAAGGACGCCTACACCGCCGGGCATGGGGAGCGGGTGGCTCGCTACGCCCTCTGGACCGCTGAGGAGCTGGGGGCGAAGGGGGCGGAGCTGGACGAGCTCCACCTGGGCGCCCTTCTCCACGATGTGGGCAAAATCGGCATCCCCGACCACATCCTGCGGGGGAGCTACACCCTGACGGAGGCGGAGTGGCGCCTCATCCGGGAACACCCGGTAAAGGGGGACGAGATCCTAAAACCCCTTAAGGCCCATCCCCGCCTGCGCCCCTACGTGCGCTGGCACCACGAGAAGCTGGACGGCTCCGGCTACCCGGACGGGATCACGGCGGTGCCCCTCTTGGTCCAGGCGGTGGCCGCCGCCGACATCTACGATGCCCTCACCAGCGTCCGCACCTACCGGGCCCCGGCCAAGCCCGAGGAGGCCCTGAGCGTTTTGGAAAAGGAAGCGGCCCAGGGCAAGCTTTCCCGCGAGGTGGTGCGGGCCTTTAAGAGCGCCCTTTTGCGCAACCGCGCCCTGCGTAGCGCCTAAAACCCGTACTCCTCCCAGCGGGCTTCCACCAGGGCCTTCACCTTGGGGTCCATGCGGATCTTCTCGGGCCAGACCCGCTGGAAGCCCTCCTCGGGGAGCTTTCGGGTGCCGTCCAGGACCAAGACGGGCCCTTCCGCCCCGGGCATCACCCGCGCGTCCCGTTCGGGGTCGATGTTGTTGAGCACGGCCCAAAGGAGCTCCTCCGGGGTAAGGGCGGTGTCGGCGTCGGTGAGGAGGAGGAGGCGGATGCCGGCGCTTTGGGGTGTCCGCAAAAGCCGCTCCGCCACCTCCCAGGCCTGGTGGGGCCTCCGCTTCTCCAGGGCCACCCCCCAAAGCCCGGGCCACTGCCCCTGGGCCAGGACCTCATTGTCTTCAGGAAGCTGGGCGTGGGCTTTGGGGGTGAAGGGCACCTCGCCCCCCTCCTCGGGGAGTTTCCGCGTGCCGTCCAGGAGGAGCTTGCCCCCAAAGGCGAAGGCCCGGGCGCTATGGTCCAGGACGTCGATGGGGCCCCTAAGGAGGAGGGTGTCCCGGCCCGGGAGGGCGTGCTTTAGGGCTTCCAGAAGCGCGGCGAAGCCCGGCTTCACCGGCACCTCGGCGTCCACCGCCACGATCACCTTGGCGAACATCATCTGCCCCAGGCCCAGCATCCCGTAGGCCACCTTGTAGGCCTGGCCCGGGTACTCCTTCCTGAGGCTCACGTTCACCCAGTTGTGGGCCACCCCCTCGGGGGGCATATGGTAGTCCACCACCTCGGGGAGGACCAGGCGCAGGGCGGGGAGGAAAAGCCTTTCCGTGGCCTCGATGAGGTAGGCGTCCTCCATGGGGGGCATCCCCACGATGGTGGCGGGGTAGATAGCCCCCTTGCGGTGGGTGAGGGCGGTGACGTGGAAGCGGGGGTAGCGGTCTATGGGGGTGTAGAAGCCCGTGTGGTCGCCAAAAGGGCCCTCTTCCACCAGGGGTTCCTCTGGGTCGATGTAGCCTTCCAGGACAAACTCCGCCTCCGCCGGTACCGGAAGGTCCACGGTGAGCCCCTTGGCAAGCTCTATGGGGGCCCCCCTTAGGAAGCCCGCCAGGTGGAACTCGCTCACCCCCGGTATGGGAGGCAGGGGGGCGGTGGCGGCGTAGGTGAGGATGGGGTCTCCCCCTAAGGCCACGGCCACCTCCAGCTTTTTTCCCAGCTTCCTCGCCTTTTCCAGGTGGCGGCGGCCCACCTTGTGGAGCTGCCAGTGCATGGCGGTGCTCCGCTTGTCCAGGACCTGCATGCGGTACATCCCGAGGTTGAGCTCCCCCGTTTCCGGGTCCTTGGTGATGACCAGGGGCAGGGTGAGGAAAGGCCCCCCGTCCAAGGGCCAGCACGTGAGGACGGGAAGGCGGCTTAGGTCCACCGCCTCGCCCTTATAGACCACCTCCTGCACCGGGGCTTGGTGCACCCGCCGGGGGAAGAAGCCCTTAAGGAGGGGGAGCTTGGGCAAAAGCCTCAGGAGGGCGGAAAGCCCTCCCTTGCCCGGGTTCAGGGCCAAAAGGGTTTCCACCTTCTCGGCCAGCTCGTCCAGGTCCTCCACCCCCAGGGCGAAGGCAGCCCGCTCCCGGGTTCCAAAGAGGCCGATGGCCACCGGGAAGTCCTTGCCCACCACCCGCTCGAAGAGGAGGGCGGGGCCGCCTCCTTTCACCATGCGGTCGGCGATCTCGGTGATCTCCAGCTCGGCGCTCACCGGGACATGGATGCGCTTGAGCTCGCCCCGGGCTTCCAGGGCCTTTAGGTAGGCCCGCAGGTTCCTAAACACGGGCCTAAGCTTACCCAAGGGGCCTAGGGTGGGGGAAGGGCACCGCCTACACTTCCAAAACCAGGTGCTCTAGGCGGAAGGCCTTGGGGGTGCCGTGGACCAGGACCGCCTCCAGGCGCACGGGAAGGTCGTCCCGGCCCAGGAGGTAGCGGGCGCTTTGCAGGAGGCGGTGGAGCTTTTGGGGAGTGATGGCCTCGAGGGGGGTGCCGAAGCGCCCGGAGGCCCGCTGCTTCACCTCCACCACCACGTAGACCCCCTCCTTTTCCAGGAATAGGTCCACCTCTCCAAAGGGGGTGCGGCGGTTGCGCCCCAGGAGGCGGTACCCCTTCCGCAGCAGGTAGGCCAGGGCTACCTCCTCCGCCCACCTCCCCTTCACGGCGCCCACTCTTGGAAGAGAACCCCGTCCAGGTACAAGCGGAAGCGGGCCTCCCCCCGCACCGGGTAGGTGCCCTGGAGCCTAAGCCCCGCCTGCCCCACCCCCTCGTACACCACCCGCTCCCCGTCCGCATCCAGGAGGGTGAGGCGCACCTCCCGCCCCTCCGCCTCCTGGGGGAGCTCCAGCTCCAGGTGGGCGCTTTCCCCGGGCGGGGATGGGGGGGCAGGGGGCAGGAGGACCTCGCCCCGCCCCGCCACCCTAAGGCGCACCCCGCTCCCCTCGGGCATGGGGGTGCCAGGGGCGGGCTCCTGGGCGATCACCGTGTCCTGGGGAGCTCCCGAGGGCACCTCTTCCACCTCCGCCTTGAGCCCGGCGGCGTTGAGGAGGAAGAGGGCTTCCTGGCGGGAAAGCCCCACGAGCCGAGGCAAGGGCCAGGTGGAGCCCGGGGAAGCCCCTTGGGAAACGAGGAGCCACACCCCACCCCCGGGGGCCAAGGGGGTGCCGGCGGGGGGGAAGGTGGCGAGGACGGTGCCTAGGGGCTTTGGGCTTTGCGCTTGGGCCACGCCCGCCACCTGGAAGCCCAGTTCCTTAAGCCGGGCTTCCGCCTCTTCCTGCCTTTGGCCCGCAAGCTCGGGCACCGGGTTGAGCCGGGCCTGGTTCAGGGTGAGGCGCACCGTGCGGCCGGCCCGGAGGCGGGTGCCGGGCGGGGGGTCTTGGGCCAGGACCACCTCCTTGGGCTGGGTGGGGTCGTTCCCCTCTTCCACCGCTAGCCTCAGCCCCGTGTCCTTGAGGAGGAGGAAGGCTTCCCGGGCGCTTTTGCCCACCAGGTCGGGTACGGTGTACTCGGGGGGGTTGAAGTAGCGGTAAAGCCCTTGGGAGAGCAAAAAGACGCCAAGGGCTAGGAGGAAAGCCCCGGGGGCCACCCCCAGGAGGCGGGGCCGGGGCCTGGGCTTGAGGGGGGCGGCCTTTTTCCCCAGGGGCCAAGGGGAGAGGTAGGCCACCCCGTCTTCCCCCATGGCCAGGTGCTCCCGGCCAAAGCCCAAGGGGGCCAGGGCCTCGAGGGCCTTTGGGGGCGGGGCCTTGCGGGAAAGGGCCTTTTCCGGGAAGAAGGCGTAGTGGCGGCCCGGCTTGGCAGAGACGTGGGCCTCGAGGAGGCCGAGCTCCATGAGGCGCTTTAGGGCCGCCCGGTAGCGGTAAAAGCGTTCCTTGTCCTCGGGGGTCTTCACGTCGAAGAAAAAGACAAGCCCTCCCTCCACCCGGTAGAGGGTGATCCCCTCCCGGCGTTCCAGGGTTTCCAGCACCGGGTAGCGGTCGTCCAGGACCATGCGCCGCCGATTATACCTTGGACCGCCTTATACTCTAAGGCGCTATGTGGGATGTGCTCGTGGTGGGCGGTGGACCCTCGGGCCTTTCTGCGGCCTTATTTTTGGCCCGGGCGGGCCTAAAAACCTTGGTACTGGACGGAGGCCGCTCCCAGGTCCTCCAGGTGAGCCGGGTTCCCAACTACCCAGGGCTTTTGGACGAGCCTTCCGGAGAGGAGCTCCTGGCCCGGCTCAAGGCGCACGCCGAGCGCTACGGGGCCGAGATACGCCCCGGGGTGGTGAAGGGGGTGCGGGACCTGGGGGGGGTCTTTGAGGTGGAGACGGAAGAAGGGGTGGTGGAGGCGGAGAGGCTTCTCCTTTGCACCCACAAAGACCCCACCCTGCCCTCCCTCCTGGGCCTTAACCGCAGGGGCACCTTCATCGACACCGACGAGGGAGGACGTACCAGCTACCCCCGGGTCTACGCCGCCGGGGTGGCCCGGGGCAAGGTGCCGGGCCACGCCATCGTGAGCGCCGGGGATGGGGCCTACGTGGCGGTGCAGCTCATCTCCGACCTCCGGGGCGAGCCCTACAAGGACCACGCCAAATAGGGGCTTCCCATTCTCATCCTTCCCTCGTAGGGTGGGAAAGGTATGTTCCGCCGCCTCCTTTCCCTCACCCGTCCCCTTTACTGGGCCTACGAGCGCCGCCTGCACAAGGAGGTGAGCAAGGGGCCCATGCCCCGCCACCTGGGCCTAATTCTGGACGGGAACCGCCGCTACGCCAAGGCCTTGGGGCTTTCCCCCACCAAGGGGCACGAGTTCGGGGTGCACAAGGCCTACGAGGTCCTGGAGTGGTGCCTGGAGATGGGCATCAAGACCGTCACCGTGTGGGTTTTTTCCACCGATAACTTCCGGCGCTCCCCCGAGGAGGTGGAAGAGCTCATGCGCCTTTTCGTGCGGGAGGCGGAACGGATGGCGGAGGACCACCGCATTCATCGCCACCAGGTGCGGGTGCGGGTCATCGGGCGGCGGGAGGGGTTTTCCGAGGAGGTGCTAAGGGCCTTGGAGCGCCTGGAGGAGGGTACCCGCCACCACCAGGGCATGGTGCTCAACATCGCCATGGGCTACGGGGGGCGGGAGGAGATCGTGGATGCGGTGAAGAGGTTGCTCCTCGAGGCGGAGGAAAAGGGGCTTACCCCGGGCCAGGTGGCGGCCTCCTTGACCCCTGAGGAGATCGCCCAAAGGCTTTACACCGCTGGGCTTCCCGACCCCGACTTCATCATCCGTACCTCGGGGGAGGTTCGGCTTTCGGGGTTTTTGCTCTGGCAGTCCGCCTACTCCGAGTTCTACTTCACCGACGTCCTTTGGCCCGAGTTCCGCAAGATCGACTTCCTCCGCGCCCTACGGAGCTACCAGGCCCGGGAGCGCCGCTTCGGGCGTTGACAAAATGCGGGGCTTCGTATACCCTTACAGGCAAGATGCTGGCCCGTGCCAAAAAACTCGGCCGCCGGGGGGTAGGATAACCCTCTGAGGGTTCCTTATCCCCCGGCCCGAGTTCGGGCCGGTTTTCTTTTTCGGGAGGGGCGCATGCGGGAATGGAAGATTATAGACTCCACCTTGAGGGAAGGTGAGCAGTTTGAGCGGGCGAACTTTTCCACCCAGGACAAGATTGAGATCGCCAAGGCCTTGGACGAGTTCGGCGTGGAGTATATAGAGGTCACCACCCCCATGGCCTCTCCCCAGTCCCGCAGGGACGCAGAGGTCTTGGCCTCCTTGGGCCTCAAGGCCAAGGTGGTGACCCACATCCAGACCCGCCTGGATGCGGCCAAGGTGGCGGTGGAAACCGGGGTGCAGGGGATTGACCTCCTCTTCGGCACCAGCAAGTACCTGCGGGCGGCCCACGGTCGGGACATCCCCCGGATTATCCAGGAGGCCCGGGAGGTGATCGGCTACATCCGGGAGCACGCCCCCCACGTGGAAGTGCGCTTCTCCGCCGAGGACACCTTCCGCTCCGACGAGCACGACCTCTTGGCGGTGTACGAGGCCATCGCCCCTTACGTGGACCGGGTGGGCTTGGCGGACACCGTGGGCGTGGCCACCCCAAGGCAGGTCTACGCCCTGGTGCGGGAGGTGAGGCGGGTGGTGGGGCCCCGGGTGGACATCGAGTTTCACGGCCACAACGATACGGGCTGCGCCATCGCCAACGCCTACGAGGCCATTGAGGCGGGGGCCACCCACGTGGACACCACCATCCTGGGCATCGGGGAAAGGAACGGCATCACCCCCTTGGGGGGGTTTTTGGCCCGCATGTACACCCTGCAGCCCGAGTATGTGCGCAAGAAGTACAAGTTGGAGATGCTCCCCGAGCTGGACCGCATGGTGGCCAAGATGGTGGGGGTGGAGATCCCCTTCAACAACTACATCACCGGGGAGACCGCCTTCAGCCACAAGGCGGGGATGCACCTCAAGGCCATCTACATCAACCCCGAGGCGTACGAGCCCTATCCCCCCGAGGTCTTTGGCGTAAGGCGCAAGCTTATCATCGCCTCCAAGCTCACGGGCCGCCACGCCATCAAAGCCCGGGCGGAGGAGCTGGGCCTCCACTACGGGGAGGAGGAGCTTCACCGCATCACCCAGCACATCAAGGCCTTGGCGGACCGAGGGCAGCTTACCCTCGAGGAGCTGGACCGCATCCTGAGGGAGTGGATCACGGCATGAGCCCACAAGCGTACGTCCTTGAGGATGCCGAGGAAGGTACCTCCCTAAAACGCCTTGCGGTGGAGGGGAACTGCGGTACGGCGTCCCTTGGGGTGGAGAGATAGGAGGGCAGAATGGGCTTGACCCTAGCGGAAAAGATCCTTTCCCACAAGGCGAGGCGCCCGGTGCGGGCGGGGGAGCTCGTGGTGGTGGAGGTGGACCAGGTGATGGTGGTGGACTCCATCGCCGGGAGCTTCTTCAAGCGCCTGGAATACCTGAACGCCACCCCGCGCTACCCTGAGCGGGTTTCTATTGTCATCGACCACGTGGCCCCCGCAGCCAACCTGGAGGTGGCCAAGGCGCAAAAGGAGATCCGGGAGTGGGGCAGGCGCCTGGGCATCCGGGTCTTTGACGTGGGGAGGGGGGTCTGCCACCAGGTCCTCATGGAAGAGGGGCTCGCCCAGCCGGGCTGGATCGTGGTGGGCTCGGACTCCCACTCCACCACCTACGGGGCGGTGGCCGCCTTCGGCACGGGCATGGGGGCTACGGACATCGCCCTGGCGGCGGCGAGTGGGCGCACCTGGCTGAGGGTGCCGGAGAGCGTCAAGGTGGTCTTCCGGGGGAGGCTTCCCCAGGGGGTCACGGCCAAGGACGCCGCCTTGGAGATGGTGCGCCGCCTGACCGCCGACGGGGCCACCTACATGGCGGTGGAGATCCACCTCGTGGACGGGGCGGAAAGCCTTTCCCGGGGGGAAAGGATGACCCTGGCCAACCTCACGGTGGAGGCGGGGGCCAAGGCGGGGCTTGTGGTGCCGAGCGGGGAGATTTTGCAGATGTACCAGGTGCCCGAGTGGCTCTACCCCGACCCCGACGCCCAGTACGTGAGGGAGGTGGAGATCGACCTTTCCGCCCTCACCCCCAGGGTTTCCGTCCCCTTTTACGTGGACAACGTGCACGAGGTGGCCCAAGTGAAGGGCAAGCGGGTGGACCAGGTCTTCATCGGCACCTGCACCAACGGGCGGCTCGAGGACCTGAGGGCGGCGGCGGAGGTGCTTAAGGGGAAGAAGGTGGCCCCCTGGGTGCGGCTTTTGGTGGTGCCCGCCTCCAGCCAGGTCCTGGAGGAGGCGGCCAAGGACGGGACCCTCCTCACCCTCCTGCAGGCGGGGGCCACCATCGGCACCCCGGGGTGCGGCCCCTGCATGGGGCGGCACATGGGGGTCTTGGCCCCGGGGGAGGTGTGCGTTTCCACCTCCAACCGCAACTTCCGCGGGCGCATGGGGGCCCCGGACGCCGAGATCTACCTGGCAAGTCCCCGGGTGGCGGCGGCCAGCGCCGTGGCGGGCTACCTGACCACGCCGGAGGAGCTAGAGGTGAACCATGCCTAGGGTCTGGAAGTTCGGCGACCAGATCAACACCGATGACATCCTGCCGGGGAAGTACGCCCCCTTCATGGTGGGGGAGGACCGCTTCCACCAGTTCGCCTTCGCCCACCTAAGGCCCGAGTTCGCCCAGGAGGTGCGCCCCGGGGACCTCCTGGTCTTCGGCCGGAACGCCGGGCTTGGCTCCAGCCGCGAGTACGCCCCCGAGGCGCTAAAGCGCCTGGGGATCCGGGCGGTGATCGCCAAAAGCTACGCCCGCATCTTCTTCCGCAATCTGGTGAACCTGGGGATCATCCCCTTCGAGTCGGAGGAGGTGGTGGATGCGCTAGAGGACGGCGAGGAGGTGGAGCTGGACCTGGAGCGGGGGGTTTTGCAAAGGGGAGGGGAGCGCTTTCTCCTCCGCCCCCCACCCCCCTTCCTCCTAGAGGCGCTCAAGGAGGGGTCGCTTCTGGACTACTACAAGAAGCACGGGCGCTTCCCGGGGGAGTAAACTCTGGTCATGGAGGACCTAGAGATCGTCTGTCCGGTGTGCGGCGAGGCCAGCGTGGTGCTGGCCGAGGACCTGGAGACCCTCGAGGTGGGGGACGTCTTGGAGTGCGAGGCCTGCGGGGCCTTTTTGGAGGTGACCTCCCTGGACCCCTTGGAGGTGGAGGTGACGGAGGAGGGCCTGGAGGGCTTCTTCGTGGACTGCCCCCGTTGCGGCTACACCTTTGAGGTGTCCGAGGAGGACCAAGGCCAAGAGGTGCAGTGCCCCGAGTGCGGCTTTAGCTTTGTCCCCGACTGGAGCGAAGTGGAAGAAGAGGAGGACGAGGAATGGTAGCCACGTGCCCGGAGTGCGGAGCCGAGATCCGTTTGGAGAACCCCGAGCTGGGGGAGCTTGTGGTCTGCGAGGACTGCGGCGCCGAGTTAGAGGTGGTGGGGCTTGACCCCTTGCGCCTCGAGCCCGCCCCCGAGGAGGCGGAGGACTGGGGCGAGTGAGCCCATGAAGCCTCGGGGAAGGCCAGAAGGCCTTCCCCCTTTCTAAAGCCATGCTGGCCATCCTTTACGACCGCATCCGCCCCGACGAGAGGATGCTCTTTGAGCGGGCCGAGGCCCTGGGCATCCCCTACAAGAAGGTGTACGTTCCCGCCCTGCCCATGGTCCTGGGGGAAAGGCCCAAGGAGCTAGAGGGGGTCACGGTGGCCCTGGAGCGGTGCGTGAGCCAAAGCCGGGGCCTGGCTGTGGCCCGCTACCTCACCGCCTTGGGCATCCCGGTGGTCAACCGCCCCGAGGTGATGGAGACCTGCGGGGACAAGTGGGCCACCAGCGTGGCCCTGGCCCGCTTTGGGGTGCCCCAGCCCAAAACCGCTCTCCTCACCGATACCGAGGAGGCCCTAAAGCTCATGGAGGCCTGGGGTTACCCCGTGGTCCTCAAGCCGGTGATCGGGAGCTGGGGGAGGCTTCTCGCCAAGATCACCGACCGGGAAGCGGCGGAGGCCATCCTGGAGCACAAGGAGGTTCTGGGGGGCTTCCAGCACCAGCTCCTCTACCTGCAGGAGTACGTGAAAAAGCCCGGGCGGGACATCCGGGTCTTCGTGGTGGGGGATAGGGCCATCGCCGCCATCTACCGCAAAAGCCCCCACTGGATCACCAACACCGCCCGGGGCGGCCAGGCGGAAAACTGCCCCCTCACCGAGGAGCTCGCCGAGCTTTCCGTGCGGGCGGCCCAGGCCGTGGGGGGCGGGGTGGTGGCCATCGACCTCTTTGAGTCCGAGCGGGGGCTTTTGGTGAACGAGGTGAACCACACCATGGAGTTCAAGAACTCGGTGCACACCACGGGGGTGGACATCCCCGGGGAGATCCTGCGCTACGCCTGGGAGGTGGCCCGTGGATAGGAGGACGATCTCCATCGTGGGGGCCTCGGGGTACGCCGGAGGGGAGTTCTTGCGCCTGGCCCTTTCCCACCCCTATTTGGAGGTGAAGCAGGTGACCTCGAGGCGCTTCGCCGGGGAGCCCGTGCACTTCGTCCACCCTAACCTCCGGGGGAGAACGAGCCTCAAGTTCATCCCCCCGGAAAAGCTGGAGCCCGCAGACATCCTGGTCCTGGCCCTGCCCCACGGGGTCTTGGCCCGGGAGTTTGACCGCTACGCCGCCTTGGCCCCCATCCTCCTAGACCTCTCCGCCGACTTCCGCCTGAAGGACCTCGAGCTCTACCGCAAGTACTACGGGGACCACCCCAGGCCCGACCTCCTGGGCCGCTTCGTCTACGCCGTCCCCGAGCTCCACCGGGAGGCCCTAAAGGGGGCGGACTGGATGGCGGGGGCGGGGTGCAACGCCACCGCCACCCTCCTTGGGCTCTACCCCCTCCTCAAAGGGGGGGTGCTGAAGCCCTCGCCCATCTTCGTCACCCTCCTCATCTCCACCTCCGCCGCCGGGGCCGAGGCTACCCCGGCAAGCCACCACCCGGAAAGGGCGGGCTCCCTCCGGGTCTACAAGCCCACGGGCCACCGCCACACCGCCGAGGTGGTGGAAAACCTCCCCGGCCGCCCCGAGGTCCACCTCACCGCCATCGCCACCGACCGGGTGCGGGGCATCCTCATGACCGCCCAGTGCTTTTTGCAGGACGGCTGGAGCGAGCGGGACGTGTGGCAGGCCTACCGCGAGGCCTACGGGACCGAGCCCTTTGTCCGCCTCGTCAAGCAGAAGAAGGGCATTCACCGCTATCCCGACCCCCGGTTCGTCCAGGGCACCAACTACGCCGACATCGGCTTTGAGCTGGAGGAGGACACGGGCAGGCTGGTGGTCATGACCGCCATCGACAACCTGGTGAAGGGCACCGCCGGCCACGCCCTGCAGGCCCTGAACATCCGCATGGGCTGGCCGGAAACCCTGGGCCTGGACTTCCCCGGGCTCCACCCCTAGGAGGCGCACCATGATCGTGGTCAAGGTGGGCGGCGCAGAAGGCATCGACTACGAGGCGGTGGCCAAGGACGCGGCTTCCTTGTGGCGGGAAGGGGTGCGGCTCATCCTGGTCCACGGAGGGAGCAGCGAAACCAACAAGGTGGCGGAGGCCCTGGGCCACCCGCCCCGCTTCCTCACCCATCCCGGGGGGCAGGTGAGCCGCCTCACGGACCGCAGGACCCTGGAGATCTTTGAGATGGTCTACGGCGGCCTGGTGAACAAGCGCCTGGTGGAGCTTTTGCAACGGGAAGGGGCCAACGCCATCGGCCTTTCCGGCTTGGACGGGAGGCTTCTTGTGGGCCGCAGGAAGACTGCGGTGAAGTACGTGGAAGACGGCAAGATCAAGATCCACCGCGGGGACTACACGGGCACGGTGGAGGCGGTGAACCGGGCGCTTTTGGACCTCCTCCTAGGGGCGGGCTACCTCCCCGTCCTCACCCCGCCCGCCCTGAGCTACGAGAACGAGGCCATCAACACCGATGGGGACCAGATCGCTGCCCTCCTCGCCACCACCTACCAAGCGGAGGCCCTGGTCTACCTCTCCAACGTGCCAGGGCTTTTGGCCCGCTACCCGGACGAGGCCAGCCTGGTGCGGGAAATCCCCGTGGAAAAGGTGGAAGACCCCGAGTACCTGGCCCTGGCCCAGGGGCGGATGAAGCGCAAGGTCATGGGGGCGGTGGAGGCGGTGCGGGGTGGGGTAAAGCGGGTGGTCTTTGCCGACGCTCGGGTGGAAAACCCCATCCGGCGCGCCCTAGCGGGGGAGGGCACCGTGGTACGCTAGGCCCATGGCGCGCTTCGCCCTGGTCCTCCACGCCCACCTCCCCTACGTGCGGGCCCATGGGGTCTGGCCCTTTGGGGAGGAAACCCTTTACGAGGCCATGGCCGAAACCTACCTGCCCCTATTGCGGGCCTTGGAAAGGCTTTGGCAAGAAGGGGTGGAGGCCCGCTTCACCTTGGGGATTACCCCCATCCTGGCGGAGCAGCTGGCGGATCTTCGCATCCGCCAAGGGTTTTCCGCCTATGCCAAAGACCGCTTGGAGCGGGCCCAAGGGGACTACCTCCGCTACCAGGGCACCCACCTGGAAAAAAGCGCCCGCCACCAGGTGGCCTTCTGGGAACTCACCCTGGACCACTTCCATTCCCTTTCCGGGGAGCTCCTGCCCGCCTTCCGCCGGGCCCAGGACCGGGGGCAGGTGGAGCTCATTGCCTCCAACGCCACCCACGGCTACTCGCCCCTCCTCGGCTACGACGAGGCCCTTTGGGCCCAGATCAAGACCGGGGTGGCCACCCACCGCCGCCACTTCGCCCAGCACCCCACGGGCTTTTGGCTCCCCGAGATGGCCTACCGTCCCAAGGGGCCTTGGAAGCCTCCGGTGGAAGGCCCTCCAGAGGGGCCTAGGGCTGGGGTGGATGAGCTCTTGATGCGGGCGGGTATCCGCTACACCTTCGTGGACGCCCACCTGGTCCAGGGGGGTAAGCCCCTTTCCCCCTATGGGGAGGCCAGCTTGGGGCCGGTGGAAAGCGGGGAGGCCACCTTTTACGTGCACGAGCTGGAGTCGGGGCTTCGGGTTCTCGCCCGCAATCTGGAAACGTCCCTCCAGGTTTGGAGTGCCGACTACGGCTACCCGGGGGAAGGCCTTTACCGCGAGTTCCACCGCAAGGACCCCCTTTCCGGCCTCCACCACTGGCGGGTTACCCACCGCCAGGCGGACTTGGCCGCCAAGGCCCCCTATGACCCCGAGGCGGCCTTCGCCAAGGTGCGGGAGCACGCCGCCCACTTCGTGGCCCTGGTGGCCCACCTCGCCCGCCGCCATCCCCATGGGGTCATCCTGGCCCCTTACGACGCCGAGCTTTTCGGCCACTGGTGGTACGAGGGGGTGGCTTGGCTCGAGGAGGTGTTGCGGCGCCTGGCCCGGGCAGAAGGGGTGAAGGCGGTGACGGCCAAGGAGGCGGTGCAGGGGCCCGCCGTGCGCACCGCCTTACCCGAGGGGTCCTGGGGCCGGGGCGGGGACCATCGGGTCTGGCTCAACGAGGCCACCTGGGACTACTGGCGGCAGGTCTACCGGGCGGAAAGGGCCATGCGGGAGGCGGTGCGGCGGGGAGTGCTGCCGTCCCAGGTGCTGCAGCAGGCCATGCGGGAGCTTCTCCTTCTGGAGGCTTCCGATTGGCCTTTCCTCATAGACACCGGCCAGGCCAAGGAGTACGCCGAGGAGCGGTACCGGGCCCACGCCGAGCGCTTCTTCCGCCTTCTGAGAGGGGTTTCCCCGGAGGAGCTAAAGGAGCTCGAGGAGCGGGACAACCCCTTTCCCGAGGCGGACTTCAGGCTTTACCAGGAGCTAGGATAAGGCTGTGGTCCGGCACGCCATCCTCCAGTTCCGGCCGGAAAAGGGAAGGTTGCGGGAGAGCCTGGCCCGCCTCAAGGAGGCCCTAAGCCTCCTCAGGCCCCATGCCCCCGAGGTGGTGGTCCTCCCCGAAACCGCCCTCACCGGCTACTTCCTGCAAGGTGGGGTGCGGGAGCTTGCCCTGACCCGCCACGAGCTCTTGGAGCTTCTCTCCCAGGTGCACCGGGAGGTGGGCTGGGAGGGGCTTTTGGACGTGGTGGTGGGATTTTACGAGCGGGACGAGGGGGCTTACTACAACAGCGCCGCCTACTTGGAGCTTCCCCACCGGGTGGTCCACGTTCATCGCAAGGTCTTCCTCCCCACCTACGGGGTCTTTGATGAGGAGCGCTATCTGGCCCGGGGGCGGCGGGTGGAGGCCTTTAACACCCGTTTCGGCCGGGCCGCCATCCTCATCTGCGAGGACTTCTGGCACTCCGTCACCGCCACCATCGCTGCCCTGGACGGGGCGGAGGTCATCTACGTGCCGGCGGCAAGCCCGGCCAGGGGCTTCCAGGGGGAGCGCCCGGAGAACGTGGCCCGCTGGCGCACCCTGGCCCAGGCGGTGGCGGCGGAGCACGGGGTCTACGTGGTCCTGGCCAGCCTGGTGGGGTTTGAGGGGGGGAAGGGGATGAGCGGGGGGAGCCTGGTGGCGGGCCCCGAGGGGCGGATTCTGGCCGAGGCGCCCCTTTTTGAGGAGGCGGCCTTGCTCTTCCTCCTGGACCGGGAGCGGATCCCCCCGGTGCGCTACGATAGCCCCCTCCTTTCCGACCTCGAGGCGGGCCTACCCCTTCTGCTCCCCGACCTCACCCGGGTTCTCAACGGGAGGCGGCATGAGGCTTCTTGAGGCGCCAAAGGCGCACGAGGTGTTGGAGCTCAACTGGCCCCTGGTGGCGGACTTCCTCACCCGCTTCATCCGGGAGGAGCTGGCCTGGCGGGGGTACGCCAAGGCCCTGGTGGCGGTCTCGGGGGGGGTGGACTCCGCCACCACCTTGGCCCTGGCGGTGCGGGCCCTGGGGCCGGAGAACGTCCACGCCCTTTTCCTGCCCCATCGGGACTCGAGTCCCCTTTCCCGGGAGCACGCCCACCTGGTGGCCCAGACCTTTGGTGTGGCCCTGGAGGAGGTGGACATCACCCCCATGGTGGAGGGGTACGCCGCCCTTACCCCCGACCTCACCCCCCACCGCAAGGGGAACGTCATGGCCCGGGCCCGGATGATCGTTCTCTTCGATAAGTCCGAGGCCTACAAGGCCCTCCCCCTGGGCACGGGCAACAAGACGGAGCGCCTTTTCGGCTACTTTACCTGGCACGGGGACGACACCCCCCCCGTGAACCCCTTGGGGGACCTCTACAAGACCCAGGTCTGGCGCTTGGCGGAGTACCTGCGGGTGCCCGAGGCGGTGGTGAAAAAGCCCCCCACCGCCGACCTCATCCCCGGCCAGACGGACGAGGGGGACCTGGGGGTGCGCTACCTGCGGGCGGACGTAATCCTGGAGCACTACCTCAAGGGCTACCCCGACGCCTACATCCTGAGCCTGGGCTACACCGAGGAGGAGGTCCGGCGGGTCAAGGAACGGGTGAACCGCACCCACTGGAAGCGGGCCCTGCCCACCGTGGCCCTCCTTTCCTCCACCGCCATCGGGGAGTTTTACCTGAGGCCCTTGGACTTTAGGCTTTAAGCTATGGCGCGGCAGGTGGGTAAAGCGGGAAAGACGCTAGCAAAAGGCTCTGGTGCCCCAGAGAGGGTGGCGGAGCTTTTGGAAAGGAGGATAAAGTGATGGACGACCGGGCGTTGCGGGCCTATCTGGAAAGGGCCCGGACCATTGCCGTGCTCGGGGCCCACAAGGACCCTTCCCGCCCCGCCCATTACGTGCCCAAGTACCTCTGGGGAGAGGGCTACCGCATCCTGCCCGTAAACCCCCGCTTCGCCGGGGAGGAGCTCTTTGGGGAGAGGGTAGCGGCAAGCCTTGCCGAGCTTCAGGGCCCGGTGGACATCCTGGACGTTTTCCGCCCCCCTTCCGCCCTCCTGGACCACCTCCCGGAGATCCTCGCCCTAAGGCCCGGCCTGGTCTGGCTCCAGTCGGGGATCGCCCACCCCGGCTTTGAGGGGGCCCTCAGGGAGGCGGGCATCCCCGTGGTGGCGGACCGCTGCCTCATGGTGGAGCACAGGCGCCTCTTCCGGGGCCCCATTCCCCTCTAGCGTGGAAGCCTGGCAGAAGGCCCTCCTCGCCTGGTACCGGCAAAACGCCCGGCCCCTTCCCTGGCGGAGGGAGAAGGACCCCTACCGCATCCTGGTTTCCGAGGTCCTCCTGCAGCAGACCCGGGTGGCCCAGGCCATCCCCTACTACCGCCGCTTCTTGGAGCGCTTTCCCACCCTAAAGGACCTGCGGGAAGCCCCCTTGGAGGAAGTCCTAAGGGTGTGGCAGGGGGCGGGCTACTACCGAAGGGCGGAGCACCTCCACCGCCTGAGCCAGGAGGTGGAGGCCCTTCCCCCAAGCTTCGCCGAGCTTACGAAGCTTCCTGGCCTGGGCCCCTACACCGCGGCGGCGGTGGCCGCCATCGCTTTTGGGGAAAGGGTGGCGGCGGTGGACGGGAACGTGCGGCGGGTGCTCGCCCGCCTCTTCGCCCTGGAAAACCCCTCGCCCCGGGAGCTCTTTTCCCTGGCCCAGGGGCTTCTCCCTAAGGGGGAGAGCCCCGGGGAGTGGAACCAGGCCCTGATGGAACTTGGGGCTTTGGTCTGCCTACCCCGGAAGCCCCTTTGCCCCGTCTGCCCCCTCGCCGCCTTCTGCCGGGGCAGGGAGGACCCTGGGCGCTACCCCAGGCCGAGGAGGCGGGAGGTGCGGGAGGAGCGCCTCGCCGCCTTGGTCCTCCTGGGGAGGCGGGGGGTGTACCTGGAGCGCCTTGCGGGCCGCTTCCGGGGGCTTTACGGGGTGCCCCTTTTGCCGGAAGGGGAGCTTGCGGCGCGGGCCCAGGCCTTCGGCGTGGCGCCCCGGTACCTGGCCGAGGTGCGCCACGCCCTCACCCACCGCCGGCTTCGGGTCTTGGTATACGGCGCCCCGTGGGATGGGGAGGGGGAAGACCCGAAGGCCAAGCCCTTACCCAAGCTCATGGAGAAGATACTCCGCCAGGCGCTTCCCCTCCTGGCTCATGAGGGCGTAGTCCCCTTCCCGGACGCATAGGCCCAGGGCGTGGAGGCCTTCTAGGCGCTTTAGGCGGAAGGTTTCCTCCTCCCACTCCTCGGGGTGGAAGGCGTGGTAGCGCACCCGGTAGCCCGGGGTGGTGGGGGTTTCGGGAACCTCCCTTTCCCTTTCCAGAAAGCGGAAACCCAAGGCCTTCAGGCTCTCGAAGAGGTCGGGGTAGCTCGCCTCGGAGAGCCTCCCCGCCTCCTCCTCCACCTCCCCGAGGAAGAGCCTGGCCTCGAGGAAGCTTCCCACCGCCAACACCACCCGCTCCGCCCAGGCGGGGGGGCCTTCCCAGGTCCTCACCCCCACCACCCGTTCCCCGTCCAGGAGGAGCCCCGTGGCCGTGGCCTGGAAGAGGTGGAGGCCCTTTTCCGCCTCCAAAAGGTACTTGGCCCGGGCGTGGAAGGCCCAGACCCGCTCGTCCTTTGGGTCGTAGGCCCTTTCCAGGAGGCTTCCTTTGGGAAAAGGGGGCTTGGGGGGGAGGAAGGGCATCATCACCGAGTCCAGACTCTGGGTGAGGAGCCCCACCTCCACCCCGGCCTGGGCCAGGTGCCAGGCGGCCTCGCTCCCCGCAAAGCCTGCGCCCACGATAAGAACCTGGTAGCGCCGCATGGCCTTATGAAAAAGGCCCTCCTCGAGGGAGGGCAGTTTGGCGGGCCGTGAAGGACTCGAACCTCCAACCCCCGGTTTTGGAGACCGGTGCTCTGCCAATTGAGCTAACGGCCCCCGCCTTGGGGATTGTAGCACACCCCTGGCGCCAAGGGGAAGGGGGCAAGAGGCGTAAAATGGTTCCATGCCCCGCCTCCTTTGCGCCCTGGCCTTCTTCCTTTTCGCCTTCGCCCAGGAGGCCACGCACCTGGTGGTTCCCGGGGACACTCTCTTTTCCCTTGCCCGCCGCTACGGGACCACGGTGGAGGAGCTCATGCGGCTCAACGGGTTGGAAAGCTTCCTCATCCGGCCAGGCCAAGTGCTGAAGGTGAGGCCCAAGGAGGCCCCTGTCCACGTGGTGGCCCCCGGGGACACCCTCTTTTCCCTTGCCCGCCGCTATGGGACCACGGTGGAGGAGCTCATGCGCCTCAATGGCCTCGTCTCCCCTGAGCTCAAGGTGGGGCAGGCCCTCCGGCTTCCCGCAAACGCCCAGGAGGCCCCGCCTGCCCCAGGGGGGGAGGTGGAGGGGGAAGAGGAGTGGAACCCCGAAAGCCCCCTCTTGCGGGCGGTGCTCCGCTACCTGGGGGTGCCTTACAAGTACGGGGCCAACTCGCCTTTAGCCCTGGACTGCTCCGCCTTCGTGGCCCAGGTGTATGCGGAGCTGGGCGTGGCCCTACCCCGCACCACAAGGGAGCAGTACCAGGCCCTCGCCCCCGTGGATACCCTCCGCCCTGGAGACCTGGTCTTCTTTAGTTTCGGGGGCAAGGAGGTGGATCACGTGGGCCTCTACCTGGGCCGGGGGGTTTTCGCCCACGCCTCGAGCTACGGGAGCCGGGTGGTGATAGAGAGCCTCGAGGCGCCCTTCTACCAAAAGGTCTACCGGGGGGCGCGGCGGGTGGTACAGGAGGCTACGGCCAGTCCGGGATCTCCCTCCGGGCCTTCCTCAGGGCGGTGAGAAGGGCTTCTCCTGGCCTCCCTTCGCCCCGGAAAGCCTCCTGTTCCCGCTCCAGCCAGGCCTCCCCGGGGCGGAAGAGCACCCCCCTCGCCTCCCGAAGCGCCTCCTCCAAAAGGGCCCCAAGGGAGTAGAAGGGGGCCCCTGGGGGGAGGTCGGGGTCGAAACCCTGGCGGGATAGGGCCCTGCCGTAGGGCCTTTCCCGCGCCTCCATGGTGCCCCCTTGGGCGAAGTAGCGCCTTAGGACCCGGTTCCAGTCCCCCACCCGGCTGTAGGGGGCCATGGCCTGGTAGGCCTCTTCCAGGTCCGCCTGGGTGTAGGGGCGGTAGCGGTCCTCATGGACCACAAGCCTCCTGGGAAGCCTCGGCCGTGGCGGGCCTTCCTCGTCGGGCACGCCCACTGCCAGGCCCGCCACGGGAAGGACCCCGGGGGGAAGCCCCAGGAGGTCTAGGAGGGCCTCTACCCCGTTCAGCACTCCGCCGATAAAGCAGACCCCATAGCCCAAGCTCTCGGCGGTGAGGGCCAGGTAGGCCCCGGCCAGCCCGGCGTCCAGGATGGCGAAGTGGAGGGCGGTCCGGGGCCAAGGGGCCATGGCCTGCCCCCGGTGCGCCAGAAGCTTTTCCAGGCGGTGGACGTCCGCCAGGAGGAGGAAAAACTCCGCCGCCTGCCGGATATGCTCCTGCTCCCCAGAAAGCCTGGCGATCTCGTCCCGGAGAGCGGGGTCCTTGACCCGGATCACGGAGTAAAGCTGGGCGCTGGCGTCCGTGGGGGCCCGCTGCAGGGCGAAGAGGAGCCTGTCTAGGTCCTCCTCGGGGATGGGCTCGGGCTTAAAGCGGCGGGTGCTACGCCGTTTGGCCAGGACTTCCAGAAGGTCCACGGAGGCATCCTACTGCAAGGGGACCTCCAGCCGCACCACCTTCCACCCGAAAAGCCCCTGCCGCTCCAGGTAGAGCCGGCTTTCCGGGTCGTCCTTGTGGTGGATGTAGGCGGTGCGGAAGTCCAGGTACCGTAGCCGCCAGTTCTTCACCTCCTCCTTGGGGGCCTGGCCGGGCTCGGCCCCTGTGCCCAGGGCGGCGAGCCCCTCGGGGGTGAGGAGGGCTTCCACAAAGGCGTTCACCAGGCCCGCGGCGAAGAGATAGGCCAGGCCGGCGAAGGGGTTGTTCTCCGCCTCCTTGGCCGCCTCCTGAAGCATGTGGGCGTTGATCTGGGCCTTAAGCCCCTCCCGCACCCGGGGGAAGTCCACCATGCGTTCCAGCCGGGCCCGGTCGCCCGCCAGGATGGCGTTTTGCAGGTGGCGGAGGAAGAGGTAAGGCGAGGCCCAGAGGTACGCGCCCAAGGCTGCGCCCACGAGGACCAGGGCCGAAAGGGCGATCCATAGGGGTTTCTTCATGGCTCCTCCTAAACCTTCCTAAAGCCTGGGTAAAAGGATAAACCCATTCCTTCTACAGAATACAGGCCATAAGCCTCGCTAGTAAATTCCAAGAAAGCGCAAATATGCCTCCCAGATAGCCTGACCGAAGAAGAAGGCCGTCACCCCCCCGAGGGCCAGGTAGGGCCCGAAGGGGATTTTGCGTTGGCGGAAGAGGAGCCCGGCCAAGGCCCCGGCCAAGACCCCGAGGAAGAGGGCCAAGAAGGCGTAAAGCCCAAGCCAGGCGCCCAAGGCCCCCAAGAGCTTCACGTCCCCGTAACCCAGGGCCACGGGCTCTTCCTCTTCGCCTTCCGGTACGGGCCTAAAGGCCCAGTAAAGCCCCCCAGTCAGGGCCAGACCCCCGGCGGCGAGGAGGGCCCCTTTTAGGCTTTCCAGAAAGTCCAGGCCTAGGGCGGGGGCAAGGAGGAGGGCCAGGGGCAAAAGGGGCAAGGTCAGGCGGTCCGGCAGGACCACGGGCTTTCCGGTGCGCCCGGAAAGGGCCCAGGTGAGAAAGGCTAAGGCCATCCCCACCCCGGGGCCCAAAAGCGCCCCGAAGAGGGCCGCCATGTGCACCTGGTGGGGCCCCACGGGAACCTCGGCCTGGCCCTCTTGAAAGCGCCTTAGGAAGAGGTTGGCGTACCCGGCGATGAGCCCAAGCCCCCCCGCGGCCAGGAGGGCCCCGTCCAGGGCTTCGCCCAAGGGGAGGGGAAAGGAAAGGAGCCAAGCCCCAAGGAAGCCCAGGAAGAGGAGGCCGTAGGTGAGGGCGTCGGGAAGCTCAAAGGTGTCCAGGTCGATGAAGGAGAGGGCCACCAGGAAGCCCAAAAAGGCGAAGACCAAGACCGCCTGCGCCGAGGGCGGGTAAAAGAGGGCGGCCAGGAGGAAAAGCCCCCCCGTGAGCCCCTCCACCAGGGGGTAACGGGGGCTTATGGGCTCACCGCAGTAGCGGCACCGCCCTTTAAGGGCCAGGTAGGAAAGGACGGGAACGAGGTCCAAGGCGGAAAGCCTGTGGGCGCAGTGGGGGCAACGGGAAGGAGGGTAGACGATGGACTCCCCCTTGGGCAGGCGGTGGATGACCACGTTGAGGAAGGAGCCCACCAAAAGGCCCAAGACCAAGGAAAAGAGGGGCCACATGGGGGCATTTTACGGAATATGGGCCTTGGCCTTTGAGGTACAGGGGGATGGCCTGGGAAGTCCCAGGGAGGTTTCCAGGAGGTGGCCTTGGGAGCCTTCCCGCCGCCCAAAGCCCCCGACAGGCCAAGGCGCCTTTCGGGCTCGGCCTGCTTCGTCCGCCCCAGGGCCTGCCCTTGGGCAGTTGGGAGGCCATTGGCTCCGCTTTCACACCTCAGGTGTAGGATGCTTCCGTGACGCCGGAAGTTGCTTACCAAAACCTCTTGGAGTTCCAAAGGGAAAGCGCCTACCTGGCCTCCTTGGGGGCCTTGGCCGCCTGGGACCAGCGCACCATGATCCCCAAGAAGGGGCACGAGCACCGGGCCCGGCAGATGGCTGCCCTGGCCCGGCTTCTCCACCAGCGCATGACCGACCCCCGCATCGGGGAGTGGCTGGAGCGGGTGGAGGGCTCCTCCTTGGTGCAAGACCCCCTTTCCGATGCGGCGGTGAACATGCGGGAGTGGCGCCAGGCCTACGAGCGGGCCCGGGCCATTCCCGAGAGGCTCGCCGTGGAGCTGGCCCAGGCGGAAAGCGAGAGCGAAAGCTTCTGGGAAGAGGCTAGGCCCCGCAACGACTGGCAGGGCTTTTTGCCCTACCTGAAGCGGGTCTTCTCCCTGACCCAGGAGAAGGCCCATATCCTCTATGCCCTTCCCCCCGCCCCCGGGGACCCGCCTTACGGGGAGGTGTACGATGCCCTTTTGGACGGATACGAGCCGGGGATGCGGGTTCAGGCGCTCCTTCCCCTCTTCGCCGAGCTCCGGGAGGGGCTCAAGGGGCTTCTGGACCGCATCCTGGGTAGCGCCAGACAGCCCAGGACGGAGATCCTCCACCGCCACTATCCCAAGGAGGCGCAGCGGGCCTTCGCCCTCGAGCTCCTCCAGGCCTGCGGGTACGACCTCGAGGCCGGCCGCCTGGACCCCACGGCCCACCCCTTCGAGATCTCCATCGGCCCGGGGGACGTGCGCATCACCACCCGCTACTACGAGGACTTCTTCAACGCCGGCATCTTCGGCACCCTGCACGAGATGGGCCACGCCCTCTACGAGCAAGGCCTTCCCAAGGAGCACTGGGGCACGCCGCGGGGGGAGGCGGTCTCCTTGGGCGTGCACGAGTCGCAAAGCCGCACCTGGGAGAACCTGGTGGGCCGCTCCCTGGGCTTTTGGGAGCGCTTCTTCCCCCGGGCGAAGGAGGTCTTCGCCAGCCTCGCCCACGTGAACCCGGAGGAATTCCATCTTGCCGTGAACGCCGTGGCCCCCTCCCTCATCCGGGTGGAGGCGGACGAGGTCACCTACAACCTTCACATCCTGGTGCGCCTGGAGTTGGAGGTGGCCCTCTTCCGGGGCGAGCTTGCCCTAGAGGACCTTCCCGGGGCCTGGGCGGAAAAGTACCGGGCCTACTTGGGTGTGGCTCCCCAGGATTACAAGGACGGGGTCATGCAGGACGTCCACTGGTCCGGGGGGCTTTTCGGCTACTTCCCCACCTACACCTTAGGCAACCTCTACGCCGCCCAGTTCTTTAAGCGGGCGGAGGCGGAGCTTGGGCCCCTCGAGCCCATGTTCGTCCGGGGGGAGTTCCGGCCCTTCTTGGACTGGAGCCGGGCTAAGATCCACGCCGAGGGGAGCCGCTTCCGTCCCAAGGCCTTGGTGGAGCGGGTGACGGGGGAGGCCCCAAGCGCCAAGCCCTTCCTCGCCTACCTGGAGCGCAAGTTCGCCGCCCTCTACGGCTTCTAGCCCCGCCGGGGCCAGACGGGGGGGAGGGCTAAGGCCAGGAGGAGGCTTCCCACCCACAAGGCCCCCTCCCCCCGGCCCAAGGCCTCGGCGCCCAGGCCCGCCAGGGTGGGGCCCAAGGCTTGGCCCAGGGCGAAGGCCGCCGTGGAAAGCCCCATGGCCCGGGGCCAGGCGGAGGGGGGCAGGAGGCTACGGAAGGCCTGGGTGATGGCGGTGATGACCCCCAGGAAGGCCAGGCCGAAGAGGAAGGCGCTGAGCCCGGGAAGCCCTTGGGCCAAGGGGGGGAGGCTTCCCAAAAAGAGCACCAGGAGCACGTGGAAGAGCCCCCGCCTTCCCCCCACCCGCTCCACCCAGGGGCCCCAGACCACCCCGGTGAGGAGGGCGCCTAGGCCGAGAAGGGTGAAGAGCAGGGTCCAGTCCCCCACCGCCGTGGTCACAAAGGTCATGTAGCCGATGTACCCCGCCCCGTACAGGCCGTAGGCCAGGAGGAGGGGAAGGATGGGCTTAAGGCTTCCTTCCCCCCGGGCGGGGGGCGGGGGCTCCTTGAGCGCCCCCCAGGCCCAAAGGGGGGCCAGGGAGAGGAGAAAGGCCCCAAGGCCAAGCCACCTCCAGGCCCCTTCCGGCGTGTCCGCCCCCAGGAGGAGCCAGGGGGCGAGGAGGAGGCCAAGACCCACCCCGCCGTAATAGGCGCCCAGGGCCCGCCCCGAGCTTCCCAGGGCCATGAGCAAGGCGGCGCCCCCCACAAAAACCAAAGCGCCTAGAACGCCTTGGAGAAACCTTAGGGCGAAGGCCAAGGCGTACCCACCCGCCCCGGTGAGGGCCAGGACCCCTCCTTGGAGGAGGAGGGCCAGGAAAAATCCCCTGCGGTAGCCGAGCCATGCGAGAAGGCGATGGCTCAAGAGGGCCCCCAGGAAGTACCCCAGGGTGTTGGCGCTCCCCAAAAGCCCCCCTTGGGCGTAGGAGAGCCCCCAAGAGCCCTGCATAAGGGGAAGGACCAGGGCGTAGGCGAAGCGCCCCAGGCCCAGGGCCACCCCGGGCCCCAGGGCGAGGAGGAGCGCCCTAATAGCCATGGAGGAGACCCAGACGCTTGGCCCGGCGCACCGCCCGCCGGAAGAGGAAGAGGCCCACGCCTAGGTAGGCCAGGCCGTTCAGGAAGGCGAGGCCCAAGGCCCAGGGATCCAAGGGGGCCCCTTCCGCCAGCATCCCCCGGGCCAAAGCCGCTCCCGGGGCTAGGGGGAGGAGGGCGAAAAGGCCCGTGCCCGGGGCCTGGAGAAGGAAGAGGAGCAGGAACTGGGAAAGCCCGAGAAGCTGCCCCACCCGCTTGTAGAGGAGGGCTAGGCTCCCCATGGCGAAGCCCAGGCCGTACCCTCCGAGGAGCACCGCCAGGAAGGGGAGGATGACCCCGGGGGCGAAGGCGAGCCGGGCCCCGGTGAGGGCCATGAGGACCAAGGCGATGAGGAAGACCAATAGGCCCTGGGAAAGGAGCCCCGCCAGGTTCCGCACCAAAAAGAGGGGGATGGGCCCGTAGGGGGTGAGGAAGACCTGCTCCAGGGTGCCCGTCTGCGCCTCCTCCATGAGGCCGAAGGCGAGGCCGTTGTAGGCGGCAAGGGTAAAGGTCCAAAGCAGATAACCCACCAAGACCGCCTCCAGCCTTCCCCCAAACTCTGCCCCCGGCCCCGCCAGGAACCGGGCCCCGAGGAAGAGGAGGTAAAAGATGAGGCTCAAGGTGACCACCGCTCCCAGAAGCTCCAGGGGGTAGCGGCGGAGGTAGAGGAGATTGCGCCAGAATTCCGCCAGGAAAAGGTCAAGCATGGCCCACCACCTTCAAAAAGACCTCCAGGAGATCCGCCTCCGCCCTGGCCACCCGCTTGAGGGGGAGGGGCTTGAGGGCCTCGAGGACCTGCCAGAGGGCCTCCCCGTTCCCGCGGAAAAGGAAGGGCCCATCCCCTTCCACCCCCAGGGTGCGGAGCCGGGCCAAGACCCCTTCCGGGACGGGGCCCTCTAGCTCCAGCACGTAGTGGTCCCCGGCGAAGCGGGCGAGGAGGGACTTCTTTTCCCCTTCCAGCACCACCTCCCCTTGGTGGATGATGGCGATGCGGTCCGCCAGGGCCTCGGCCACCTCCAGTTGGTGGGTGGTGAGGAGGATGGCCTTGCCGCTTTGCGCCAGGGCGCGGATCTTCTCCCGCACCAAGAGGGCGGTTTCCACGTCCAGGCCCAGGGTGGGCTCGTCCAGGAGGAGCACCTCGGGATCGTGGATGAGGGCCTGGAGGAGGGCGAGCTTCTGTTGCATGCCCCGGGAGAGGTGGCGCACCTCGGTGTGGGCCTTTTCCAAGAGGCCGTACCCTTCCAAGAGGGCCAGGGCCCGCCTCCTAGCCTCCTTCAGGCGAAGCCCCCGGGCCACGCCGAAGTAGACCAGGTTCTCCAAAGGGGTAAGTCGCCAGTAAACGTTGCGGTTGCCCTCCAGCACCGCCCCCAGGTGGCGGAGGGCCTTGGGGTCTTGGAAGGGGTCGTGGCCCAAGAGGCGCACCTCCCCCTCATCGGGAAGGAGGAGGCCGGAGAGCATCTTCACCGTGGTGGTTTTGCCGGCCCCGTTTTTGCCCAAGAAGGCTAGAACCTCCCCGGGGCGCAGGGCGAGGCTGACGCCGCGCACCGCGGCGAGGGCCCCAAAGCGCTTCACGAGCCCCCGGGCCTGGAGAAGGGGTTCCATGGTCCTAGTCTAGGGGTCTCCAGCGGGTGGCGTCCCGCTTTTGGTACTTTTCCATGGCCTTGCGGAAGGCCTCTTCCAGGTCAATCCCTTCCCGGTTGGCCAAGGAGATGAGGACGAAGAGGAGATCGGCCAGTTCCTCCGCCAAATCCCCTTCCGCTTCCCCTGGCTTGGGCTTCTTGCCGTGACGGTGGGCCAAAACCCGGGCCACTTCCCCCAGCTCCTCCGCGAGGCGGGCCAGCATGAGGAGGGGCGGGAAGTAGCCCTCCTTGAACCGGGAGATCCAAGCGTCCACCTGGCGTTGCGCCTCCTTAAAGGTGAGGGGCTCCATGCCCCAAGCGTACAATGCCCCCATGCGGGCCCTTGCCCTCATCGCCCACGATGCCAAGAAGGAAGCCATGGTGGACTTTTGCCGGAGGCACCGGGAGCTTTTGGCCCGCTTTCCCTTGGTGGCCACGGGCACCACGGGAAGGCGCGTGGAGGAGGCCACGGGGCTACAGGTGGAGAGGCTCCTTTCCGGCCCCTTGGGCGGGGACCAGCAGATGGGGGCCCGGGTGGCGGAGGGGCGGATTTTGGCGGTCCTCTTCTTTCGGGACCCCCTCACCGCCCAGCCCCACGAGCCCGATGTCCAGGCCCTCTTAAGGGTCTGCGACGTGCACGGGGTACCCCTCGCCACCAACCCCATGGCGGCGGAAGCCTTGGTTCCGTGGCTTGCTTCCCTGGTGGGCTAGAGGGTCCTGCGGTAGGCCAGGGCCTCGGCCACGTGGGCTTCCTCTACCCTTTCCGCCTCGAGGAGGTCGGCGATGGTGCGGGCCACCCGCAAGAGCCGGTCGTAGCTCCTGGCGGAAAGGAGGAGCTTCTTGGCAGCAGACTGCAGAAGGGCTTCGGCCCCCGGGGTGAGGCGGACGTGTTCCCGTAGGGCCCGGCCTGCAAGCTCCCCGTTGGGCCTTCCTTGGCGGGCGAGCATCCGCTCCCGGGCCCTTAGGACCCGTTCCCGCACCGCTTGGGTACCTTCCCCCTCGGGGGCGCGGGAAAGCTCGCTTGGGGTGAGGCGGGGCACCTCCACCACCAGGTCAAAGCGGTCCAGAAGGGGCCCGGAGATGCGGCCTGCGTAGCGTTGGCGGGCAGAGGGGGTGCAGGTGCAGGGCCGTTCCGGGTCCCCGTACCAGCCGCAGGGGCAGGGGTTCATGGCCGCCACCAGGAGGAAGCGGGCGGGGAAGGTGAGGCTCGCCCGGGCCCGGGCCACGGTGACCACCCCGTCCTCCAAGGGTTGGCGGAGGGCCTCGAGGGCATCCCGGGAGAACTCGGGAAACTCGTCTAGGAAGAGGACGCCCCGGTGGGCCAAGGAGACCTCCCCGGGCTTAGGGATGGCCCCGCCCCCGATGAGCCCGGCGTAGCTCACCGTGTGGTGGGGGGCGCGGAAGGGGGGCGTGCGCACAAGGCCCTTCACCGGCTTCCCCGCGGCGGAGTGGATGCGGGTCACCTCCAAGGCGGCCTCCCGGGAGAGGGGCGGGAGGAGGAAGGGCAGGCGCCGCGCCAGCATGGTCTTCCCCGAGCCCGGGCTTCCCACCAGGAGGAGGTGGTGGTAGCCGGCGGCGGCGATCTCCAGGGCCCGCTTAGCCTTGGCCTGCCCCTTCACGTCCCGGAGGTCCAGGACCTCCACCGCTTCCGCAGGGTCTTCGGGATGGGCGGGGGGGAGGTGGTCCTCCCCCCGCAGGTGGGCCACCGCCTGGGCTAGGCTCTCCGCCCCCAGGGCCACCACCCCTTCCACCAGGGCCGCTTCCTTGGCGCTTCCTTTGGGGAGGAGGAGCTTCTTGCCCTCGGCCAGGGCGGCCAGGGCCAGGTTCACCGCTCCCGGCACCGGGCGGAGGGTGCCGTCTAGCCCCAGCTCCCCCGCCACGGCCAGGCCGGAGAGGGCCTCCCAGGGCACCACCCCTTGGGCCGCCAAGAGGCCCAAGGCGATGGGGAGGTCAAAGTGGCTCCCCTCCTTCCTCAGCTCCGCCGGGGCCAGGTTGACCACCACCCGGGCCTGGGGGTAGGGAAAGCCGGCGTTCTTCAAGGCGGCCCGCACCCGTTCCCGGCTCTCCTCCACCGCCTTGTCCGGGAGGCCCACCAGGGCGTAGGTGGGAAGCCCGGGGCTAACATCCACCTCCACGGTCACCGGAACCGCGTCCAGGCCGAAGAGGGCGTAGCTTCGCACCTGGGCTAGCATGTAGGGAGTTTAACGAAAGTTTGTTAGTTTGCCAAGGGGGGAGGCCTTTTCCTATCAGTGGGGTTTTTGCGATAAGATTGGGATCGGATGCCACGAGAAGCCAGAGCCGCATATAACAAACTTCGCCGCGCCCTGGAGGAACGGCTGGTCCTCCTCCGCCGCTTCGGGGGGATAGACCTTCACCTGGTCCAGGTGGCTAATGAGGAGTGGCTTTACATGCTTCAGGAAGACACCCGTCATTCCCTGGCTATAGAAGGCTATTTCGCCACGGAGCGGGAACTCCGGGACGTCCTCAAGGGGAAAAAGGGCGCCGTTGAGGTTTTGAACTACTTTCGCACGGCCCAGTTCGTCTACGAGCAGGCCCTTCAGGACCTGCAGGAGGAGGCTTGGCATCTGGACGTGGCCTTTGTGAACAACATCCACGGCCAGCTTTTCCGGGAAACGGATCTGGAGAAAGAGCGGGGGAGGCCTGCTGACGGGGTAGAGCGCCGCATCCAGGGGGCCAAGGTGAGGCCACCCTTGGAGGCGAGCGACTACCTTCGGGCCTTTGTCAAGGCGGTTCCCCAAATCCTACGACGGGACGACCTTCTGGAAGCCTTGGCCAAGGTCCACGTTCTCTTTGAGGCCATCCACCCTTACCGGGACGGAAACGGGCGGGTAGGGCGGCTTGTGCTCAACTATGTGGCCATCCGCAGCGGCCTGCCTCCCCTGGTGGTCAAGGGCCTCGAGGCCGAAGACCGCAACCGCTACTACAAGGCCCTGGAGCGAGCGGACCAAGGCTTCCAGCAAGGGTTTCCCCCGCCTACGCCCGAGGCTTTGGTGGAGGCGTTGGACTTGGGCGACTGGGTGCCCTTAGCTTCCCTCCTGGGGGAGTCCCTTCTCGCCCGCTTGGATAACGTCGTGGCCCTGGCCCTCTTGCGCTTTGCCGACCTCTTGCCCTTGGAGGAGGTGGCCCGGGCCCTGGGGGTGGCGAAGCCCATCCTTTACGTTTGGGTGGATAGGGGTAGGCTCGTGGTGTACCGTCGGGCGGGGAGAGGGCCTCTTCGCTCGCACCCTTGGCTCTTCCTGGGGACGCGGGAGCGGGCGGCTCCTTTACCTGAGCCGCTTCCTCCCGTTCGTCCGGACTGGCCTGAGCGGGTGAAGGACCTTCAGCGCCTCCTCTTTCACCCGGAGGACTTCTGAAGCAAGGGCAGGTAGAGCCCTAGGGCCAAAAGGAGCAGGAGGAGAAGCCCTCCAAAGGCCCACGCGTACCCCAGGCTTCCCACCACGACCCCCACCCCCCACTGCAGGAGGAAGGTGCCGCCGATGCCGAAGAGGTTCACCAGGGTGGTGCCCCGGCCCACCAGGTGGCCTGGCACCAGTTCCCGGGCCTGGGTGAGGGTGAGGATGTTGAAGGCTCCGAAGAAGCCTAAAAGGGCGTAGGCGGGGGCCAAGAGCTTAAGGAGGAGCAAAAGGAGGCCTAGGGCGAAGGCCAAGGCGGAGAGGAAAAGCACCCGGGCCGTGCCCAGGCGGTCCGCTAGGTACCCGGACACGAGGAACCCCAAGACCGCCATCCCCGAGTAGAGGAAAAGGAGGTTCCCCACCGCCACCGCCGCAAGCCCCAGGTGGTACCCGTACGCTCCCGCCCAAAGGGTCTGGAGGGCCAGGAAGCTCCCGGCGAAGGCCAGGGCCAAGAAGGCCACCCGGAGGAGCCTCCCGTTTCCCCAAACCTCCCTCAGCCCCCCACCCCCCCCGGCCTTGGGCCAGGGAACCCCCGGGGGGGTGTTCCGCACCCCCAGGTAGATGGCCAGGGCCACCCCCACCACCGCCAAGGCCGCGAGGAGAAAGACCCCCCGCCAGCCCAGGGCCTCCTTGAGGAGGGCTAAGGGCGTGGCCGCCAAAAGCCCCCCCGTGGCCCCGAGGCCCACCAGCAGGGTGGAAACCGTGGCGTAGGTTTTGGGGAACCAGAGGCTAAAGGCCTTGAGGGAACCCATGAGGGCCGCGGCCATGCCCACCCCGATGAGGGCCCGGCCCAGGGCCAAGACGGGAAAGCTCGGCGCCAGGGCGAAGACCACGCTCCCTAAGGCGGCCACCAGGAGGAGGGCCGGGGTCACCACCCGGGGGCCTACCCGGTCCAAAAACCCTCCTAAAGGGAGTTGCACCGCGGCGAAGGCTAAGTAGAAGAGGCTCGTCATGAAGCCGAGCTCCGCCGGCCCAAGCCCCAGGTCCTGGGAGAGGTCTTTGGCCAGCACCGCATTGGCCGAGCGGTAGAAGTAGGAGAGGAAATAGCCCAGGGTGAAAAGGAAAAACACCCGCGCCGCCATATCACCTCCGGTTTAAGGCTACCCCTAAAAGGATGAGGGCGCCGCCCCAAAGGGCCTCCGCCCGCAAGGGCTCGCCCGCCAAGGGCCAGGCGAAAAGGGCTCCGGCCACGGGTTCCAGCATGGCCAGCAGGGTGGCCTCCCGGGCGGGGACCAGCCGCACCCCTTGCAGGAAGAGGGCGAAGGGGAGGAGGGTCCCGAAAAGGACAAGGTACCCCACCGCGCCCCAGGCCTCGAGGTCCAAGGTGAGGAGGTGGGGCAGGTTTAGGAGGAGGACGGGCAAGGAGAGGAGGCTACCTACCCCGGTGGCCACCCCCAGGCTCACCAGGGGCGGGGTCTTTAGCCCCTGGGAGCTTGCGGCGTAAAGGGCGAAGGAAAGGGCGGCCAAAAGGCCAAAGGCCACGCCCCCGGGGCTACCCTCTAGCCCCTTTCTCCCCGCCACCAGGATGTAGGCCCCCAGGAGGGCCAAGGCCACCCCCAAAAGGGCCCGGGCGGGAAGCCTTTCCCGGCGGAGGAGGGCGTAGAGGGTGAGGAGGGCAGGGGCTAGGTACTGGAGGAAGATCCCGGTGGCTACCGTGGTGGTGTGGATGGCCAGGTAGTAAAAGGCCTGGGCCCCGGAAAGGGCGAAGCCCACGGCCAGGAGGCGGCGCCTTTCTTCCGGCCTTGGGGGGTGGTGGAGGACGAGGGGAAGGAGAAGGAGGAAGCTCAGGAGAAAGCGCAAGGGGATGAGGACCCCCGGGGGGATGCCCTCCATGAAACGCCCCGCCAAGGCCCCTCCCAGGCCCCAAAGGAGGGCGGCCAGGGCCACGAAGCTCACCGCCTACCCCCCACCACGGCCAGGCCCACGCCCAGGAGCAGGACCAAGGCCCCGAGGAGCACGGGAAGGCCGGGGAGCTCCCCAAAGAGCAAGAAGGCCAGGAGGCTCGCCCCCACCGGCTCGAAGAGGATGGCCAGGGTGACGAGGACCGGGGGGATGTGCCGCGTGGCCCAGTTGAAGCTGGTGTGCCCCACGAGTTGGGGCAGAAGGGCCATGAGGAGGATGTAGCCGTAGACGGCGGGGGGATACCCGCCGTACCTGCCCCCGAAGAGGTAAGGGAGGGGCAGGAGGACCAAGGCCGCCACGGTGTAGGCGACCCGAATGTACTCCAGGGTGGATAGCCCCCGCCGCTGGGCCTCCCGCCCCAGGAGGAAGTAAAAGGAAACCGCCACCGCCCCTAAGACCGCCAGGAGGTCCCCCAAGAGGGGGTTTTCCCCCCCGCCCCCCTCCGCGTCCCCGAGCCCGATGAGAAGCCCACCTCCAAGGGCCACGGCCACCCCGAGGAGGGTGGTGCCGGAGGGCTTCTCCCCGAAGAAGAGCCAGCCGAAAAGGGTGACCCAGACAGGGTTGGTGGTGACAAGGGCGGTGCTTGCCGCCACGGAGGTGTAGGAGAGGGAGGTGATCCAGAAGGCGAAGTGGAGGGCTAAAAAGACCCCGGCCCCCACGGCGAAGGGAAGCCCTTTTTTCTCCCGCAAGGGCCTGAGCCAGCCCGGGGCGAGGAGCAGAGCGGCAAAACCCAGGCGCCCGGCGCTCATCACCAGGCTGAAGGCGAGGCTCCGGTCTTGGGAGGCCTCGAGGCTTAGGCGCACCAGGATGCTGCCGAAGCTGATGGCCAGGATACCGGCGAGGAGCACGGCGAGGAGGGTGAGCCTCGAGGGGCGCATGGCGGTATTCTTCCACGAAAAGGCGGGGCTTGCGAAGGGCTTTTCCCCGCCCCTTGCGGGGTCCTTTGATGATAGGGTTCAGGAAGTGTAGGTTTCCTTCCGGGACGGTGTAAAGGAGGGCTTCCGCCTGGGACAGGCGTCCTTACCTGGATTGGTATACTGCCCCCGAAGGAGGTCCTATGGTGACCGTAGCGGTTCCCAAGGAACGGGCTCCCGGGGAAAGAAGGGTGGCCCTAGTGCCCGAGGTGGTGGCCCGCCTGGTGAAGGGGGGCGCCCGGGTGCGGGTGGAACGGGGCGCCGGGGAAGGCGCCCACCACCCGGACGCCGCCTACCAGGAGGCGGGGGCGGAGGTGGTGGAGCGAGGAGAGCTTCTAAAAGGCGCCAACCTCCTCTTCACCGTCCAACCCCCTCCGGAGGACCTCATCCAGGCGCTGGAGCCTGGAGCCATCGTGGTGGGCTTTGTCCAGGCCCACAAAAACCCCGACTTGGTACGCGCCTTAGCCGCCAAGAAGGCCACGGTGATCGCCATGGAACTCATCCCCCGCATCACCCGGGCCCAGAGCATGGACGCCCTCTCCAGCCAGGCCACGGTGGCGGGGTACCTGGCGGCGGTCCACGCGGCTAGGCTTTCCCCCCGCTTCTTCCCCATGCTCACCACGGCGGCGGGCACCATCCGCCCGGCCAAGGTGATGGTCATGGGGGTGGGGGTGGCGGGGCTCATGGCCATCGCCACCGCCAAGCGTCTGGGTGCCCAGGTCTTCGCCTACGATGTGCGCAAGGCGGCGGTGGAACAGGCCGTCTCCTTGGGGGCCAAGCCCATCGAGCTTCCCATCAGCGCCGAGGGGGAAGGCGGCTACGCCCGGGAGCTCACCGAGGAGGAGAAGCGCATTCAGCACGAGGCCCTGCGCGAGCACGTGGCCGGGATGGACGTCCTCATCACTACCGCCCAGGTGCCGGGCCGCCGCGCCCCCATCCTCCTCACCGAGGACATGATGGAAAGGCTCAAGCCGGGGACCGTGGTGGTGGACCTGGCGGCGGAAAGCGGGGGCAACTGCGTCCTCACCAAGCCGGGGGAGGTGGTGGAGGTGCGGGGGGTACGGATCTATGGCCCCTTAAACCTCCCCAGCGAGCTTTCCGTGCACGCCTCGGAGATGTACGCCAAAAACCTCTTCAACCTCTCTAGCCTCCTCATCGAGAAGGGCGAGTTTGCGCCCAAGTGGGAGGACGAGATCGTCCAAGGTGCGCTCCTGATGAAGGAAGGGGAGATCCTGCACGGGCCCACCAAGGCCCTTCTGGGAGGTGCGTGATGGAGTTCGGCTTCTGGTCCGCCCTTTACATCTTCGTGCTCACGGCCTTCTTGGGCTACGAGCTCATCACCCGGGTGCCGGTGATCCTCCACACCCCCCTCATGTCCGGGTCCAACTTCATCCACGGGGTGGTGGTGGTGGGGGCCATGGTGGTCCTGGGGCATGCGGAAACCGGCTTGGAAAAGCTCATCGGCTTCCTGGGCGTGATCCTGGGGGCAGCCAACGCCGCCGGGGGGTATGCGGTCACCGTGCGCATGTTGGAGATGTTTGAGAAGAAGCCCGGCAAGGGGGGTGGTCAGTAATGGACCTCATCCAGGCGGCCTACTTCGTGGTGGCCATCCTTTTCATCGTGGGCCTGAAGCGCATGGCCCATCCCACCACCGCCAAAAGCGGCATCGTCTGGGCGGGCTGGGGCATGGTCCTGGCGGTCTTGGCCACCTTCTTCTGGCCGGAGATGGGGAACTTCGGCCTCATGCTCCTGGCCTTGGCCTTGGGTTCCGTGGTGGCCTGGTGGGCGGCGGTGCGGGTGGCCATGACGGACATGCCCCAGATGGTGGCCATCTACAACGGCATGGGCGGGGGCGCTGCCGCCACCATCGCTGCGGTGGAGCTTCTGAAGGGGGCCTTTGAGAACGCTGGGCTCATGGCCCTGGCCATCCTGGGCGGGCTCATCGGCTCGGTGGCCTTCACGGGAAGCCTCATCGCCTTCGCCAAGCTCCAGGGCCTCATGCGGAGCCGCCCCATCCTCTTCCCGGGGCAGAAGGTGGTCAACGCCCTGGTCCTCTTGGTCACGGTGGTCCTGGGCTTTTCCCTCCTCTGGAACGACCCCACCTTGAGTATCGTCCTCTTCTTCCTCCTCGCCCTCCTGTTTGGCGTGCTCATGACCCTACCCATTGGCGGGGGGGACATGCCCGTGGCCATCTCCTTTTACAACGCCTTCACCGGCATGGCCGTGGGCTTTGAGGGCTTCGCCGTGGGCAACCCAGCCCTCATGGTGGCGGGCACCCTGGTGGGGGCGGCGGGTACCCTCCTCACCGTGCTCATGGCGAGGGCCATGAACCGCTCGGTTTGGAACGTGCTGGTGGGCGGGTTCGGCGTGGAGCAGGAGGCGGGGGAGGTCAAGGGGAGCCTCAAGCCCATCGACGTGGAGGACGCCGCCGTGATGCTGGCCTACGCCAACAAGGTGGTCTTCGTCCCGGGCTACGGCATGGCCCTTTCCCAAGCCCAGCACAAGGTGAAGGAGTTGGCCGACCTCCTGGAAAGCCGGGGCGTGGAGGTGAAGTTCGCCATCCACCCCGTGGCGGGGCGGATGCCAGGGCACATGAACGTGCTTTTGGCGGAGGCCGGGGTGGACTACGACAAGCTCAAGGACCTGGAGGAGATCAACCCCGAGTTCCCCACCGTGGACGTGGCGGTGGTCATCGGGGCCAACGACGTGGTGAACCCCGCCGCCCGCCGCCCGGGAAGCCCCCTCTACGGCATGCCCATCCTGGACGTGGACAAGGCCAAGAACGTCATCGTCATCAAGCGGGGGCAGGGGAAGGGCTTCGCTGGGGTGGAAAACGAGCTCTTCTACGCCGACAACACCCGCATGCTCTACGGGGACGCCCAGCAGGTCTTGACCCAGCTCACCCAGGCTCTGAAGAAGCTTTAGCGCCAAAGAAAGCCGCCCCGGGGAAACCCCGGGGCGGTCGTCTAAGCGAGCAGGAGCACGGGGTTTTCCAAGTAGAGGGCCACCCTTTCCAAAAGTTTCCGGGCCAGGGGGGCTTCCAGGCCCGAGGCGGCCAGGACCCCTTCTGGGGAGAGGAAGAGGCTTGGGCGGCCCGTGTGGAACTCTTCTTCCCCGGCGAAGCAGAGGAGGCCTTCGCCCGTTTCGCCCGTTTCTTGCCGGAAGAGGGCGAGGAAGTCCCCTAGGGGCCTTAGCCCCATGGCCGTTTCCCCCTCCACCCGGCCCAGGAGGGGCCTTAGGGGAAGTTCCAGTTCCGCTAGGGCCCTTTCTGCCCCTTTGAGGAGGAAGGGCAAGGGGTTTTCCGGCACCCCGTGGAACTGGGCAAAGGCCTTTAGGGCGTCTTGCAGGGGGGTGGGGTCGAAACGGCGGCGGTAGACCCTGAGGAGGGTGAAGGCGGGCGTAGCTGCGGTGGGGGCCCCTGGGATGGGGGCGGGGGCTGGGGGCGAGGGTTCGGGGGAAGGCGGGGCGGTTTCCTCAGCCAGGAAGTCCTCCTCGGCTAAAAGCGTTTCGGGGACGGCTTCTTCCTCGGCCAGGAAGGCGGCCAGCTCTTCCTCCAAGGAGCTTGGAGCGGTCTTCTCCGGTTCCGCCTCCTCGGACAAGAGGGCCTCGAGCTCCGCCTCCAGGGGGCTTGGGGCGGGTTCTTCCGGGGGAAGGGCCAGGTCCTCCTCGATGACAGGGGGCGGCTCCTCCGCCACCACCAGGGCTTCTTCCTCCAAGTCCAGGTCCAGGTCCATTTCCTCCAGGACCGGCTCCAGTTCCAAGGCCTCTTCCTCCAGCTCTTCTATCTGCACCGTGGGCGTCTTGGGGGGCTCGGGGAGGAGCTCCGAAAGGTCCACCCCTTCCTTCCCCAAGGCCTCTTGGGCCCGCCGCAGGTCTTCTTCCGGCAGGACGGGGGGCGGCTCCTCCGGCATGGGGGGCAGGTCCACCTCCCCCGCCATCACCTTGGCCAAAAAGGCCAGGATGTCCCGCTCCACGATGGTTCCCTCGGGGCCCGTGCCTTGGAGGCGGCGCCAGTCTATGCCGTTCTCCTCGGCCAGCCGCCTTGCCAGGGGCGTGATCTTGGGTTCTTCCATCTTGGCCCTATGATAACAGGGTGGAAGCGCGTTTTGCCGAGCTGTTGGCCGAGTACTGCCTCGAGGCGGGCCCAGGGGAGACCGTTTTGGTGGAGGCGGAAACCCCGGCCCTTCCCCTCCTTCCCCACCTGAAGCGGGCCCTGCTCCGGCGGGGGGCCTACCCCCTCTTCCGCCTCGCCTACCCTGGGGAGGGGCGGGACTTCCTCCTCCATGGGGGGGCATGGCTGGAGAGGGTCCCCGAGGTGGAATGGGCCCTTTACGAGAAGGCGGACAAGTTCCTTAAGGTCCTTTCCGCAGAAAACCCCTTGGAGATGGCCTCCTTGGACCCGGGGCTTGCCCTTAGGCACCAGCGGGCCTGGCGGCCCTTGCAGGAGATGCGGCTTGGCAAGCGTTGGACCCTCACCCTCTACCCCACCGTGGGCTACGCCGTGGGGGCGGGGATGGGCACGGGGGAGTTCCGGGCCTACCTCGAGGGGGCCCTTTTCCTGGACCGGGAGGACCCGGTGGCCGCCTGGCGGGACCTTTCCCGCTTCCAGGAGGGCTTGATCGCGCGGCTTTCCCAGGGGAAGGAGCTCCGCATCCTGGCCCCGGGCACGGACCTTTCCCTTTCCGTGGCGGGGAGGGTCTGGATCAACTCCGACGGGCGGCGGAACATGCCCTCGGGGGAGGTGTTCACGGGTCCGGTGGAGGATAGCGCCGAGGGCGAGGTGCGCTTCAACCTCCCGGCCTTCGTGGGGGGGCGGAGGGTGGAAGGGGTCTACCTCCGCTTTGCCCAGGGCGAGGTGGTGGAGGCCCGCGCCGAGGTGGGGGAGGACTACCTGCAAAGCGCCCTGGCCACGGACGAGGGGGCGAGGCGGCTTGGGGAGGTGGGCATCGGCACCAACTTCGGCCTCACCCGGCCCACGGGCCTCATCCTCCTGGACGAGAAGATGGGGGGCACGGTGCACCTGGCCTTGGGCCAAAGCTACCCGGAAACGGGCGGCAAGAACCGAAGCGCCCTCCACTGGGACCTGGTCCTTTCCCTGAGGGAGGGCCGGCTCCTTCTGGACGGCGAGCCCCTCCTGGCCGAGGGGCGCTTTGTGGGCCTCTAGAGGTCTTTCCGTTCAAAGAGGAGGGCCGCCAGGAGGGCGAAGCCCAGGGTGTAGATGAAAAGGAGGGAAAGCCCAAGCCCCGCCGCCTGGGGTCGCAGGTGGAGGTCCAAATAGGTGGTGAGGAGGAAGGGCGTTAGGGCGGGAAAGGCCACCAGGAGGCGCATGAGGAGAAGGGTGGCCACCGCCGCCAGGGCGCTCGCCGTGGTGGAGAGGAAAAGGGTCCCGTAAAGAAGGGCCAAGGCGGCCAGGGGCACGAGGACCGCCCCCGCCAGGAGGTGGGCCCGCAGAACTTCCCCCAGGGCCTCCCCTGGGGCCAGGAGCCCCGTGCCGGCGAAACCCCCTTCCCCCAGGCCCGTGCCGCCGAAGAAGGGGCCAAACCCGTGGGGCAGGCCCGCCAGAAGGCTTCCGAGGAAGCTTGCCGCCAGGAGGACGAAGGGGTAGAGGAGGGTGGCGAGGAGCTTACTCAGGAGGAGGAGGCTTCGGGGAAGGGGTCTTAGGAGCAAGGTCTTGAGCGTGCCCTGGGCCACCTCGCTCCCCAAGGACTCGCTGGCCGCCATGACCACCAGGAAGGGGAAGAGGAACTCCATGCCGGCGAGGAGGCTTAAAGACACCACCTGCCACCCCGAGGCCAGGACCAGGCCGTAGACCTCCTTAAGCCCGGGGGCTAGGGCCCAGAGGAAGGGGAGGAGGAAGGCGAACAAGAGCCCCAAGGCCACGGAACGCAACCGGAAGAGCTTGTAAACCTCAAAGAAGAAAAGCCTAAGCATGCTTCACCCGCTCCTGGTAGTAGCTCCTGAGATCGAAGCGTTCGGGATGGAGGGCCTTCACCCGGTATCCCTCCTCCAGGAGGGCTTTTAGCGCCGCTTCTGGGTTCCCCTCAAAGAGGATGGCACCCCCTTGGAGCCGCACCTGGGCCACCTGGGGGAGGGTCTTGAGGAGGGCTAAGGCCCCTTCCAGAGGGTGGGCCTCGAGGCGATAGACTTCCCGCCCGGAAAGCGCCACCTCGTCCAAAAGCCTTCCCCCGCCCAGGATCCCCACCTTATGGGCGTACTGGCCTACCTCCTGCAGGTGGTGGGTGGAGAGGAGGACCGCCACCCCTTCCCGGGAAAGCTCCTTTAGGAGGCCGTGGACGAGCTCCACCCCCTCCGGGTCCAAGCCGCTGGTGGGCTCGTCCAGGACCAAGACCTTGGGCCGGTGCAGGATGGCCGCCGCCAGGCCCAGGCGCTGCCTTTGCCCCAAGGAGTAGCTTCCCACCTTCTGGTCCGCCACCGCCAACAGTTTCAGGCGGGCCAGCACCTCGCCGATGCGCCCTTCCTCCCTCACCCCGGCCAAATAGGCCTGCAGGCGGAGGTTTTCCCGCCCGGTGAGGTAGGGGTAGAAGGCGGCGGGCGCCTCCACCACCGCCCCCAGGTGGCGCCGGGCAGCAGGATTCTTGTGCACGTCCTCCCCCAGGAGGAGGGCCCTTCCTTCCGTGGGGAAGGCCAGGCCCGTCACCAGGCGGATCAGGGTGGTCTTGCCCGAGCCGTTGGGGCCGGCCAGGGCGTAGACCTCCCCCGGGGCCACCGTCAGGCTCACCCTTTCCAAGACGGGCTTGCGGCCATACCGCTTGCCCACGCCCTCTAGCCTCAGGGCTTCCATGGGTGCTATACTACTCAAGCCCCCGGTCCAGCGCGGCGGGCCGGGCGTGAACCGGGTCAGGTCCGGAAGGAAGCAGCCCTAAGCGCCCAGGTCCGGGCGCCGCTGGGTAGCCGGGGGCGGCTTATCCACAGGGTTATCCACAAGTCCTCAACGCCCTTGGCTATGGGTTTGGTCGTCCTTTGCGCCCTCCAGAAGGGCGCTTTTGTTCATCCCTTGCGTTTGGGGCCGGTCCGCGCTACCCCCTTTTCCACAAGGGCGAAGACCTCTTCCGGGGTGTACCCCGCTTCCAGGAGAATGGCCTCCGTGTGCTCTCCCAAAAGGGGCGGGGGCGTGGAGGGCCTGGCGGGGGTGCGGGAGAGGAAGCGCAAGGGGTTGGCCAGGGTAGGAAGCCTTCCCACGAGGGGGTGGTCCAGGGTCCAGACCGCTTCCCGCACCCAGGCCTGGGGGTCCTGGAAGGCTTCGGCCAGATCGTTCACCGGGGCGGCGGGGACCCCCGCTGCTCTGAGCTGCTCCAGCCAGTAGGCCCGGGGGCGGGTGCGGAGCCTTTGGGCGATGGCCCTTTCCACCTCCTCCCGCTCCTCCACCCGGCTTGGGTTGGTGGGGAAGCGCGCCGCCAACTGGGGAAGCCCCAGGACCTGGCAAAGCCTTTGGAACTGCTCGTCGTTTCCCACGGCGAGCACAAGCCAGCCGTCCTCCGCCGGGAAGGCCCCGTAGGGGACGATCTGGGCGTGGGCGTTGCCGAGCCTGCCAGGGGGTCTTCCCGTGAGGAGGTAGCTTTCCCCGAGGTTCGCCAGGGCGAAGAGGCCCACGTCAAAGAGGGAGAGGTCGATGTGCTGGCCCAGGCCGCTTCGCTCCCTCTCCCAAAGGGCGGCGAGCACGGCCACCGCTCCCATCATCCCCGTCATCACGTCAATCCAGGCCACCCCCACCTTCATGGGGGGGCCTTGGGGCTCCCCGGTGACGGACATGATGCCGGTGTAGCCCTGGAGGGCGGCGTCGTAGCCGGGTTCCTTGGCCCGGGGCCCGGTGTGGCCGAAACCGGTGAGGGAGAGGTAGACGAGCCTGGGGTTCAGGGCCTTGAGGCTTTCGTAGTCTAGGCCGTAGCGGGCGAGGTCCCCTGTCTTGAAGTTTTCCACCAGCACATCCGCCCGCCTGGCCAGGCGCCGCACCGCCTCCTGGCCTTCCCCTTGCTTGAGGTCCAGGGCCACGCTCTTCTTGCCCCGGTTCACGGAGAGGAAGTAGGCGCTTTCCCCCTCAGCGAAGGGGGGGCCCCAGCTGCGGGTCTCGTCCCCCCAGGGGGGTTCCACCTTGATGACCTCCGCCCCCAGATCGGCCAGGATCATGGTGCAAAGCGGCCCCGCCAGCACGCGGGAGAGGTCCAGCACCCTAACGCCGGAAAGCGGCCCCATGGCGGCTATCCTAACCCGGTATAGTGAGAGCGTGGGCCGCTTCCTCAGGCACCTCTTCGTTTTTGCCGTGCTCCTTTTCATCGCCCTGCCCTTCCTCTGGATGGCCTACGCCGCCTTCATGCCCAAGGAGGCGGTGTACTCGGGGGAGCTTTTCTCCCGGGTGGGCTTCAGCCTGGAAAACGTCCGCGCCCTGGCCAAGGAGGGTTTCTGGGACCGGCTTCTCTTCTCCCTGGGCCTTTCTTCGGGCGTGGTGGCCCTGCAACTCCTCACCGCCCTTTTGGCCGCTTACGCCCTCCGGGCGGGGCTTGGGCTTTTGCCCTTTTACCTTTTCCTCATGGCGGTGCCAGCGGAGCTCCTTCTGGTCCCCCTGTACGGCGTCCTCCAGGGGCTTGGCCTCCTGGACACCCTTTTTGCCCTGGTCCTTCCCTTCGCCGCTAGTCCTTTTGTCATCTACCTGGTCTACCAGGCCATGCGGGGGGTGCCGGAGGAGCTTTTGGAGGCGGCCAGGCTGGATGGGGCCGGGCACCGGGTGCTCCTCTTCCACATCCTCTTCCCCTTGGCCCGGCCCACCTTGGTGGCGGCGGGGGTGCTCGCCTTCGCCGCCCACTGGAACCTGGTCCTTTACCCCAGGGTGGTGGTTTCCGACCCCAGGCTTTGGACCCTCCAGACCTGGCTCACGGACCTACAACGCAAGTACCCCACGGACTGGGGCCTCCTCTCGGCGGCGGCGCTTTTGAGCGTCCTGCCCATCGCCCTCCTCTACCTCCTCTTTGAGCGGCGGGTGGTGGCCACCTTTGAGGAGGGGCTGAAGGGCTGAGGGGCCTTTGGGACTAGCTCTTCCCTCGCCTTTGGCCTGCGCTTTCAAAGCGGGCCCTGAGGGCCTTTAGCCGCTCCCGCACCCGTTCTTCCCAACCCTCCCCCGTGGCCTCAAAGAGAAGGAGGTCCTCGAGGCCCTCGGGCAGGTAGCGCTGGGCGAAGCTCCCCTCCGGGTTCTCGTGGTAGTAGGCGTACCCCCGGCCGTGGCCCTGGGACCGGGCCAAGGCGGTGGGGGCGTTCCTCAGGTTTAGGGGCACGGGGGCTTGGGGGTGGGCCTGCACCGCCGCCTCTGCCCGTTGCCAGGCGGTATAGAGGCTATTGGACTTGGGGGCCAGGGCCAGGTAGACCGCCGCCTCCACCAAGGCGAGCTCCCCTTCTGGGCTTCCCAAGGCCTCGTAGGCCTCTAGGGCCGCCACCGCCAGGCGAAGGGCCAAGGGATCGGCTAGGCCCACGTCCTCCACCGCCACCCGGATGAGGCGACGGGCCACGTAGCGGGGGTCTGCGCCCCCTTTTAGGAGCCTTGCCAGGTAGTAGAGGGCGGCGTCCACGTGGCAACCCCTAAGGCTTTTGTGCAGGGCGGAGGTGAGGTCGTAGAAGTGGTCCCCTTGGCGGTCCATGGCGAAGCGCTCCGCCCCCAGGGCCTCCCGCACGCTTTCCTGGCTCACCTCGCCGAAGGCGGCGGCGAGCTCTAAGGTGTTCAGGGCGAAGCGGGCGTCCCCCCCTGCCGCCTGGGCCAGGAGCCTTAAGGCCGCTTCCTCGAAAGGGGTGCCGGGGAGGCCCCGGGGGTCGGTGAGGGCCCGCTTCAGGAGGGTGAGGAGGTCCTCCTCGGAAAGGGGGCGCACGGGGAGGAGGCGGAGGCGGGAGCGCAGGGCGGGGGTGAGGAAGAAGGCGGGGTTTTCCGCCGTGGCCCCGATGAGGGTGAGGAGGCCGGACTCCAGATGGGGGAGGAAGGCGTCCTGCTGGGCCTTGTTGAAGCGGTGGATTTCATCCAAAAAAAGCAGGAGCCCCCCTTCTTCCCGCGCCCGTTCCAAAGCCCGCCGCACCTCTTTAAGCCCCGCCTCCACCGCGGAGAGCCGGAGAAAGGGCTGGCCCGTCCCCTCCGCCAGGAGGCGGGCCAAGGTGGTCTTACCCGTGCCTGGGGGGCCGAAGAGGACCATGGAGCTTAGGCGCTTTTCCGCCAGCATACGCCGCAAAAGGCCCCGCTCCCCCGTGAGGTGGGGCTGGCCCAAGACCTCCTCCAGGCTCCTCGGCCTGAGGCGCTCCGCCAAAGGCTCCACCCTTCCATGGTAAGGCGGGGGTAAGGGGGTGTGTGGTAGCCTTGGAAAGAAACATGCGCTGGCTTTTTTTGCTCCCTTGGCTTCTCTTCCTCCTGGGCCTTCTGCCCCTCCAGGGGGAGCTCTTGGGCCAGGTGGATAGGGGCTTGGGGCTTTTCCTGGCGGGGCTCCTTTTGGCGGCGGTGGCGAGCCTTTACTCCCGCTTCCCCGTGGGTTTCCGGGTGCAGTTCGCCTGGGTGCTGGGGTTGGGGCTCTTGGCCTTCCAGCTGGCCTGGGAAAGCGCCTTGGCCTTCACCGGGCAGGAGGGGTCGGCCTACACCGCCTTGGCGGGGGTCTTGGGGGCTATGGCCTTGGGGGTGGCCTTCTTCCTGGGCACGGGGCGGGAGGCCCCTTTGCTGCCCGCCTTAGAGGGGGTGGGGACGCGGGAGGACCTCCGGCGCCTGGCCGGGGCCTTGGAAGGGCTCGCCTTGCGGCGGGAGCTGGTTCTGGTCTACTTCTCGGCCCCCCTGCCCTCTGAGCGCTTGGTGCGGGAGCTTCGCCGGGGGGATTTGGCCTTCCGCCTGGAAGGGGGGTATCTGTTGGTGCTCCAGGGAGGCCGCCCCGAGGACGCCGCAGGGCTTCTCAAGCGGCTTCGGGAGCGGTTTCCCCTGGCCGCCTACGCCGTGGAGCGCTGGCGGGGAGGGAGCCTGGAGCGGGTTCTGGCCCGCCTCGAGGCGGAAAGCCTCCTGCAAACCTAGCGGTGTAGCCTTCTTCCCCCTACACCGCTTGCGGGTGTACGGGTTTTGCCTTTAGCGCAAGGCGCCTTGCCCGCTTGGGGGCTACCTTGGAGGCTAAGGAGGTCAGCCATGGAGCAGGCCAAGGAGATCAGCCAAGCGTGGCAGGAGGCGTTGGAAACCTACGGGGAGCGGGAGGAAGAGTGAGGCTTCAAGCGGCGGAGGGGGCCTTCGCCCCCTCTTTGTTTACTTCCCCACCAGGCGCTTGCGCTTGGCCGGGTCCAGGACCTTTTTCCGCAAACGGAGGCTCTTGGGGGTGACCTCCAAGAGCTCGTCCTCGGCTAGGAACTCCAAGGCTTCCTCCAAGGAGAGCTTCCTTGGGGGGATGAGGCGGATGTTCTCGTCGGAACCCGCAGCCCGGATGTTGGTGAGCTTTTTGGCGGTGGTGACGTTCACCTCCAGGTCGTTTTCCCGCACGTGTTCCCCCACGATCATGCCCACGTAGACCTCGGTGCCCGGTTCAATGAAAAACTGCACCCGTTCTTGCAGGCGGTGGAGGCTGTAGGCGGTGGCCACCCCTGCTTCCATGGCCACGGCGCTCCCCGTGGTGCGGGTGGGGATGGGCCCGGCCTCGGGGCCGTAGCCGTGGAAGGTGTGGCTCAGGATGCCCTCCCCCCCGGTGAGGGAGAGGAAGAGGCTGCGGAAACCGAAGAGGGCCCGGGCGGGGAGGAGGAACTCCGCCCGCACCCGATCGCCCGATTCCATGTGGACCATCTCCGCCCGCCGGGTGCCCAGGGCTTCCATCACCGCCCCAAAGCGGTCCTTGGGGGCTTCCACCACCAAGAGCTCGTAGGGCTCGAGGCCATCCTTCAGGAGGACCCGGGGCTGGCCCACGCTAAACTCGTACCCTTCCCGGCGCATGGTTTCCAGGAGGATGGCCAGGTGGAGCTCCCCCCGGCCCCGTAGTTCAAACACCTCGGGGGCCACCTCCAAAACCTGCAGGGCCACGTTGGTGCGAAGCTCCCGGTCTAGCCGCTCCTTGAGCTTCTGCCCCGTGACGTACTTTCCCTCCCGCCCGGCGAAGGGGGAGGTGTTGGCGGTGAGGGTGAGGGCCACGGTGGGTTCGTCCACCGCCAAGCGGGGCAGGGCCTCGGGGGCCTCGGGGCTCGCTAGGGTGTCCCCGATCTCCGCCCCTTCCACCCCGGCCAGGGCCACAATGTCCCCGGGCAGGCTTTCCTCCACCTCCACCCGCTCCAGGCCCTGATGGGTGTAGACCGCCGCCACCTTGGCCAGGACCTGGCCCCCTTCCTTCAGGATGGCCACGGTTTCCCCCTTGCGCACCCGGCCCCGGGCCACCTTGCCCACGGCCACCCGGCCCAGGTAGGGGGAGTGGTCCAGGTTGGCCACCAAAAGCTGGAAAGGCCCTTCCCTCCAGCGGGGCGGGGGGACGTGGTCCAGGATGGTTTGGAACAGCTCCGCTAGGTCCCCCTTGGGCTCTTCCCGCCAGGCCCTCCCCTCGCGGCCGATGGCGTAGAGGTAGGGGAAGTCCAGCTGTTCCTCGGAGGCGCCCAGTTCCACCATGAGGTCAAAGGTGAGGTTGAGGACCTCGTCGGGTCGGGCCTCCTTCTTGTCCACCTTGTTCAGGACCACGATGGGCTTGAGGCCGGCCTCGAGGGCCTTGCGCAGGACGAAGCGGGTCTGGGGCATGGGGCCTTCCGCAGCGTCCACCAAGAGGAGCACCCCGTCCACCAGGGAAAGGGCCCGCTCCACCTCCCCCCCGAAGTCCGCATGCCCCGGGGTGTCCACGATGTTCACCTTCACCCCGCCCCAGGCCACGGCGGTGTTCTTGGCCAGGATGGTGATGCCCCGCTCCTTCTCCAGGTCAAAGGAGTCCAGGATCCTTTCCCCTTCCTCCTTCTTCAGGGCCTTGGCTTGGCGGAGCATGGCGTCCACCAAGGTGGTCTTGCCGTGGTCTACGTGGGCAATGATGGCAATGTTTCTAATCTCCATGGGCGCACCCAATCCCCCCACTCTACCACGGGAAGGCGCGTAGGATAAGGGCATGGTGGTGGCCACCTTCTCCCTGGTGGCCCGGGACCCCGAAACCGGGGATCTGGGCGTGGCCGTGGCCAGCAAGTTCCTGGCGGTGGGGGCGGTGGTGCCCTTCGCCAGGGCCAAGGTGGGGGCCGTCGCCACCCAGTCCTACGCCAACCCCCGCTTTGGCCCCCAGGGCCTGGCCCTCTTGGCGGAAGGGGCGAGCCCGGAAGGGGTCTTGGAAGCCTTCCGCCGCACCGATCCCCACCTGGAAAAACGACAGTTCGGCCTGGTGAGCGCCAGGGGCGAGGCCCTAAGCTTCACCGGTTCCCTTTGCCATCCCTGGGCCGGGGGGGTGGTGGGGGAGGGCTTCGCCGTCCAGGGCAACCTCCTGGCGGGCCCCGAGGTGGTGGAGGCCATGGCGGAAACCTTTGTGCAGGAAAAGGACCTTCCCTTTCCCGAGCGGCTTCTTGGAGCCCTACGAGCAGGGGAGGCGGCCGGGGGGGATAAGCGGGGCCGGCAGTCCGCCGCCCTTTTGGTGGTGGGGGAAGGGAAGGGGTACGGGGGGCTTTGGGACCGCTACATAGACCTGCGGGTGGACGACCATACCGAGCCCCTGGAGGAGCTTGCCCGCCTTCTTTCCCTCCACCGCCTCCTCTTTGAAAAGCCCAAGGCCAGACGCCCCCTGCGGGAGGAGGAGGTGCGCTGGGTGCAGAGGGTGCTCCACGGGCTTGGCCTTTACGCCGGGGAGGCCCACGGGGTCTTTGACCGGGAAACGGAGGAGGCATTTTTGGCCCTCATCGGCATGGAGAACCTGGAAGAGCGCTACCAAGGGGGTCCCGAGGTGGACGAGGCCACCCTGGACCACCTCAAACGGAGGTACGGGTGGAACTAGGCGCCGGGGGTGTGGTCTTCAACGCCAAGCGGGAGGTCCTTCTCCTTAGGGACCGCATGGGCTTTTGGGTCTTTCCCAAGGGGCATATAGAGATGGGGGAGAGCCTGGAAAGCGCTGCGGTGCGGGAGGTGTACGAGGAAACCGGGGTCCAGGCGGTGGTCCTAGGCCCTCTCTATCCCACCCGCTACGTCAACCCCAAGGGGATAGAGCGGGAGGTGCACTGGTTCCTCATGCGGGGGGAGGGGGAGCCCAGGCTCGAGGCGGGCATGACCGGGGCCGGCTGGTTCGCTCCCGAGGAGGCCCGGGCCCTCCTCGCCTTCCCCGAGGACCTGGGGCTTTTGGAGGTGGCCCTTGAGCGCCTACCGCTTTGAGGACAAGCTTCCCAAGGTCCACCCCACCGCCTTCCTCGCCCCCGGGGCCTACGTGGTGGGGGCGGTGGAGGTGGGGGAGGGGGCTTCCCTCTGGTTTGGCGCCGTGGCGCGGGGGGATTTGGAGCGGGTGGTGGTGGGCCCCGGAACCAACGTCCAGGACGGGGCTGTCCTCCACGCCGACCCGGGCTTTCCCTGCCTCTTAGGGCCTTCCGTCACCGTGGGCCACCGGGCGGTGGTCCATGGGGCGGTGGTGGAGGAGGGGGCCTTGATCGGCATGGGGGCCATCGTCCTCAACGGGGCGAGGATCGGCAAGAACGCCGTGGTGGGGGCGGGGGCGGTGGTGCCCCCGGGGATGGAGGTGCCCGAGGGGATGTTGGCCCTGGGCGTCCCCGCCCGGGTGGTGCGCCCCGCCGACCCCCCCACCAACGCCCCCCGGTACCAGGCCTTGGCCGAGCGCTACCGCAAGGGGCTTTTCCCCGTGGACCCCCCCCGGCGCTACCGCCTCACCCTAAGGGGGCAGGATGCGCTCAACCCTTTTAGCGAGCTCCACTTGCGGTTGAAGCGGCAGAAAAAGGAGGCCCTCGAGGCCCTGCGCCAGGTGGCCCAGGGCTTTCCCTTGGCGCCGGAAGCTGCCATACCCCTTCTGGAAGAGGGCCTCATCGTTCCCGAGTGAGCCCGGGGCCACAAAAAGAAGGGAAAAAGGGGAGCACCATGGAGCGCAAGATGGTGGAGATTGAAGAAACCGGCCTTTCCTTTGAAACGGAACTGGACCTGGACCGCCTTAAGGTCCTGGCCTCGGAGTGGCTTCAGGTGATCGGGGAGGATCCCAACCGGGAAGGGCTTTTGAAGACACCGGAGCGGGTGGCCAAGGCCTGGGCCTTCCTCACCCGGGGCTACCGCCAAGACCTTAAGGAGATCGTCAACGGGGCGGTCTTCCAGGCGGAGGGGAGCGAGATGGTGGTGGTGAAGGGCATCGAGTTTTACTCCCTTTGCGAGCACCACCTTCTGCCCTTCTTCGGCCAGGTGCACATCGGCTACATCCCGAACGGCAAGATCCTGGGCCTTTCCAAGTTCGCCCGCATCGTGGACCTCTTCGCCCGTCGCCTCCAGGTGCAAGAGCGCTTGGCGGTCCAGATCGCCGAGGCCATCCAGGAGATATTGGAGCCCCAAGGGGTGGGGGTGGTGGTGGAGGGGGTCCACCTCTGCATGATGATGCGGGGGGTGGAGAAGCAGCACTCCCGCACCGTTACCAGCGCTATGCTGGGGGCTTTCCGGGAAAGCCAGAAGACGCGGGAGGAGTTCTTGAGCCACCTGCGCTAGGGGCTAGCGCCGCCAAAAATGCCCCAGGAGGTTGAGGAGGAGGGTGAGGAGAAGGGAAAGAAGGAGGGCCGAGGTGAGGGGGATGTATACCCGTAAGCCCTCCCGCTCTATGCGGATGTCCCCCGGCAGGTGGCCGAACCAGGCGAAGAGCTTGGGGAAGTAGAGGAGAAGGAGCCCCAAGGCCGCAAGGAAGAGCCCAAGGTAAAGGAGCGCTTTACCCAGTTCCATCCCGCACCTCCAGGTAGGCGGTGAGGGCGGCCCCCAAAAGCCCAGCGTCCCCTCCAAGCTCGGCCTTGCGCAAAGGGGGTACCTCCCAGCCCGCTAGGTAATGGCGGTAGGCGGCGTGCAGGGCTTCCCAGTAGCCCTCTGGGGCGTTTAGGGCGAGCCCCCCGCCCACCACCACCGCTCCCGGGTCAAAGGCCTTGACCAGGCTGGCGAGGCCCAGGCCCACGTAATGGGCCGCCTGGAGGAGGATGCGCTTGGCCTTGGGGTCGCCTTCTTGAAAGAGGGCGAAAAGCTCTTGGTTGCTGACAGAGCGGTGGTAAGCGTAGCCCGCTTCCCGTTCCAGGGCCCGACCGGCGGCCAGGGCCTCCAAACACCCTTCCAGCCCGCAGCCGCACATGGGTCCCCCGGGGAGGAGGGTCATGTGGCCTAGCTCCCCGCCTTGGCCCCTTTCCCCCCGGAGCACCCGGCCCCCAAGGACCACCCCGCCCCCGACGCCGGTGGAAACCGTGAGGTAGAGGGAGCTCGTTTCCCCTCGGGCCGCCCCCAGGTGGTGCTCGGCCAAGGCGGCGGCGTTGGCGTCGTTTTCCAAGTAGACGGGCTTGCCCGTGGCCTCTTGCAGAAGGTCCCGGATGGGGAAGTCCACGAGGCCGGGGATGTTGGGGGTGAAGCGGATCACCCCTTTGCGGAAGTCCAAAGGCCCTGGGGTGCCAAGGCCGATGGCCACCCCTTCCCCCCCCGCTTCCTCCTCCGCCTTGTGGGCCGCCTCCGCCAGGGCCCGCACCACCGCCATCCCCCCCTCCTTGGGGGTGGGGAGGACCACCTTGGAAAGGAGCTTTTCCCCGTCAAACACCCCGGCGGCGATCTTGGTCCCCCCGAGGTCCAGGCCCACCACCCTCATGGCGCCTCCTCCGCCAAGACGGCCTCGGCTTCGCCCCAGAGGGCCTCGGGCACGAAGAGGGCCACGTCCCCCATGTAGGTGCCCAAGGCGGCCTCGGGGAGGCCGGCGAAGGGGGTTTCCAGGAAGACGGGGATGCCCCGGACCTCGAGGCGGGCCTTCAGCCCCTCCGCCACCGGGCGGGGGGCGGTGAGGAGCTTGGCGTATGGGGTTCCGGCTACCGTGCGGCGTTCCATAGGGCCTCCACTAAGCGGGTGTAGGCTTGGGCGGCGGCCTCCACCTGGGATAGGAGGATGTGCTCCTTGGGGGTGTGGGCTAAGGCGGGGTCCCCTGGGCCCAGGCCCAGGACCGGAGCCTTGGCGCCCAGGTAGGGGGCGTCGGTGGTGAAGGGCCAAAGGCCCGCCCTTTCTTGGCCCAGGGCCTTTAGGGCGGCCTGGAGGAGGGGGTGGTCCTCCGGCAGGCGGTAGGGGGGCCAGAGGGCGGGGATGGCCATCCGTACCTCCCCCGAGGCCCGCTCCTCCTCGGGGATGTACACCGAGGCGCTTCCCAAGGCCCTTAGGCGGTCCAAAAGCCCCTCCGGGTCCGCCTCGGGCTCGTAGCGCACGTCCAGGTAAAGCCGCACCACCCCGGGGGTCTGGTTGGTGGCCCCGGGGTAGGTGTCCACCCGGGTGGGGGTGAGCTTGAGGCCGGAGGGTAAGGGGAGTTCCTTTAGGGCGAGGAGGTACTCGGCAAGGTCGTAAAGGGGGTTTTCCCCGGAGGCCAGGGCGGCATGGGCCTCTTCCCCTTCAAAGTCCGCCCAGACCTCGGCCCGGCCCCGGTGCCCCCGCATGAGCCTTCCCCCCGAGGGTTCCCCCAGGATGAAGGCCAAGGGGCTAAGCCGCAGGGCGGCGTAGCGGCTTCCCAAGCCCCCCACCTCCTCCTGTACCACCGCCAGGAAGCGCACCCGGCCCCGGAGGGGGGTCCTGGAAAGCGCCTCCAAGGCCAGGAGCATGGCCACCAGGGCGCCTTTCATGTCCACCGCTCCCCGGCCGTAGAGCCGCTCGCCCACCACCGCCCCTTGGGGGTGGGGCCAGTGGGCGGGGTCCCCCACGGGCACCACGTCCATATGCCCGGTGAGGACCACCTCGGGCTCCTCCTCCCCCAAAAGGGCCTCCACGTTCCCCGCCTCGTCCAAGGTGGCGGGGAGGCCCAAGGCCTTTAGGGCTTCCAGGAGTAGCCCCGCCACCTCCTCTTCCTTCCCCGGAAGGCTTTCCGCCTGGACGAGGCGGGAAAGGAGCTTCACCCAGTCCACGCCCCTATCCTACACCCCGGGAAAGCCTCGCCTGGTAGAGGGCGATGCCCAGGGCCACGGAGGCGTTCAAGGACTCCGCCTCGGGCCGGATGGGGATGCGGAAGAGCTCGTCGCAGGACTCCCGCACCAGCCGCCGCATCCCTTCCCCCTCCGAGCCCACCACCAAGGCCAAGGGCCTTTGGAAATCCAGTTCTGGGGGGGTCTTCTCCCCCCGCACGTCCAACCCGTAGACCCAAAGCCCCCTTTCCTTGAGTTCCTTCAGGGTGCGGGGGAGGTTTTTCACCTTGATGACAGGAAGCTTGAGGGCGGCCCCAGCGCTGGCCTTGAGGGCTAAGGGGGAAAGGGGGGCTGCCCGCCGCTCCTCGGAAACCACCCCGTGGGCCCCCAGGGCCAGGGCGCTCCGGATCATGGCCCCGTAGTTCCTGGGGTCGGTGATCCCGTCCAGGACCACGAGAAGGGGGGGTTCGCCCCGGGCTTCGGCCAGGCGCCAGGCGTCTTCCAGGGTGGCGTAGGTGGGCGCCTCCACCTCCGCCGCCAGGCCCTGGTGGTGGGTGGTGCGGAGGAGGGTATCGAGCTCTATTCGGGGGACGAGCTCAAAGGGGGCCCCGAGCCGCTCCAGTTCCCGTAGGAGCCAGGCCTCCACGCCCCTCGCCACCAGGACCCTGCGGGCGCGGCCTTCCCGGATGGCCTCGAGGACCGGGTTTCTCCCGTAGATCCACATGGCCCGAGTCTACGCCGTATGATGAGGGGGAAGGAGGCCTTATGTACCGGACCATCCTTATGCCCACGGACGGGAGCCCCTGCAGTTTCCAGGCCCTGGAGCATGGCCTTTCCCTGGCCAAGGCCCTGGGGGCCAAGGTGCACTTTCTCTACGTCCTGGAAAACCCCGCCCAGGCCATCTGGATCGCCCCCGAGAGCGTTCCCTACGGCCTCGAGCTCCTGGAGGACCTGAAGAAGGCGGGGGAGGAGGCCATCGGGAAGGCCCTGGCCCTGGCCAAGGAGAAGGGGGTGGAGGCCACGGGGGAGGTGAAGGAGGGTACCCCCATCCCCACCATCGTGGAGGCGGCCAAGGGGTTTGACCTCGTGGTCATGGGCACCCACGGGCGCACGGGGCTGGACAAGCTCCTTTTGGGCTCGGTGACCGAGGGGGTGCTCCACCGGGTTTCCGTGCCGGTCCTGGTGGTGCGCTGCCGCTAGATGCGCCTCGTTTCCGTCTTCGTCTCCTCCAGGCTTTCCCCAAAGGACCCCCTTTACCCCAGGCTCGTGCGCTACGGGGAGGTGCTGGCCGAGGAGGGCTTTGGCCTGGCCTGTGGCGGGTACCAAGGGGGGATGGAGGCCCTGGCCCGAGGGGTGAAGGCCAAGGGGGGGTTGGTGGTAGGGGTTACGGCCCCGGGCCTTTTCCCGGAGCGGAAAGGCCCCAACGCCCACGTGGACCTGGAGCTTCCGGCCAGTAGCCTTCCCGAGCGCATCGGCCGGCTTTTGGACCTGGGGGCGGGGTACCTGGCCCTGCCCGGCGGGGTGGGCACCCTGGCGGAGCTGGTTCTGGCCTGGAACCTCCTCTACCTGCGGCGGGGCTTGGGGCGGCCCTTGGCGGTGGACCCCTACTGGCTCGATCTCCTCAAAGCCCACGGGGAGATCGCCCCCGAGGACCTCGCCCTCTTGCGGGTGGTGGCGGGCGAGGAGGACCTGCGCCGCTTCCTGAGGAGCCTATGAGCGAAACCCTGGTGGTTTATGTGCCCGACCTGGGCCAGGGGGCGAGCTTCTACCAGGCCTTGGGCCTGGCCCTGGAGGAGCTCGTTCCCCACGAGGCCTTATTGGTGCCGGGGGAGGGGCCTCTTCTCCTCCTCCGGCTGGGGAAAGGCGGGGTGGAGCGGGGACCGAGCCGGCCCAGGCCCGAGGGGCAGGGCTTTGCCCGGCTCCGCCTCGAGGAGGGGCGGCTCGTCTTCCTGGTGGAGAGCCTCGCCCACGAGCGGCTCCGCCTGGCCAAGTACGGCCTGGCCTACCGGGAGGCGGGGGACCACCTCCTCCTCTTTGACCCCGGGGAGAACCCGGTGGTGGTGCGGGAGGGGTGATGCGGCTTTGGCTTTTGGACCTAGACGACACCCTCCTCGTGGACCACGGGGTGACCCGGGAGGTACTGGAGGCCTTGGGGAGGGAGGTGGGGGTAGAGGGGCTTTACCCGGCGGTGAAGGCGCGGGCCGAGGCCCTATTCCGGGAGGCTCCCTTTTACCCCTGGGCGGAAAGGATCGGCCACTCGGCCTTAGAGGCCCTTTGGGCGGGCTACACCACCCCGGGCCTCGAGGCCTGGGCCGCCTGGGCCTGGCCCTTTCGCGAGCGGGTCTTCCGCGAGGCCTTGGCCGCCCTGGGGGGGCCTAGGGAAAGGGCTCGGGAGCTGGCGGAGGCCTTCTTCCAGAGGCGACGCCGCTACCCCCTGTTCCCCGAGGTGCCGGAGTTCCTTAAGGCCCTGCGGGCGCAGGGGGCCTTCCTCGTCCTCCTCACCAACGGGGTCCCTGACCTGCAGCGGGAGAAGCTCGTGGGCGCCGGGCTGGAGGCGGCCTTTGACCTCACCCTGGTCTCGGGGGAGGTGGGGTGGGGCAAGCCCGACCCCCGGCTTTTCCGCATGGCCCTATGCGCCTTCGGCCTCCCCCCCGAGGCGGCGGTGATGGTGGGGGACAACCCCGAGCGGGACATCCAGGGGGCCTTGGCGGCGGGGCTCACGGCGGTCTTCGTGGACCGGGGCCACCGCTTGCCCGACCCCCGCTACCCCGCCCACCTGCAGGTGAAGGACCTAAGGGAGGCCCTGGCCCTCCTTTCGTGAGGCGCTTCACGGGCGACCCGTTTCCTTTCCGGTAGACTCCCCCCATGCACGAGGCGCTCCTTTTCCTCCATAGTTGGGTGCGTTGGTTGGTCCTCCTTTTAGGCCTCTTTGCCCTCCTCCGGCCCGAGCCCCGCTTGGGGGCCTTTTTTGCCCACGCCCTCACCCTGCAGGTGGTCTTGGGGGTGGCGTTGGCCTTTGCAAGCCCCCTTTTCCAGGGGGCCCTGGCCAACCTGCCCGCGGCGATGGAGGCGGGGGGAGAGGCCCGCTACTTCGTGGCGGAGCACTGGGTGGGGGGGCTTGTGGCCCTGGGGCTCGCCCACGCCGGGCTGGCCCGGGCGCGGAAGGGGAAGCCTAGGGCCCGGCTCCTCTTCGGCCTTGCCCTCCTCGCCCTACTCCTTTCCATTCCCTGGTTTCGGCCCTTCTTCCGGCTCTAGCGTGGCCTGCCACCTGGGTCCCCCCCTAAACTGGGAGGGTGCGGCCCTTTCCTCCCCAAGGCGAGGAGGACTTCGCCCCCTTCTTCCCCGAGGAGCTCCTGCGCCGGGGCCTGGCCTATGCCCGGGAGGGGCGGGTTCGGCGGGTTTTCCGGGTAGGGGAGCGGCTTTTCGGCGAGGTACAGGGTTCGGCGCCTCTGCCCTACCGGGTGGAGGTGGGGCCGGGCCTTTCGGGCCGGTGCGAGTGCCCTTACCCGGACTTCCCCTGCAAGCACGCCGCCGCACTTCTTTACGCCTACCTGGAGCGGCAGCCTGAGGACCTTCGGGCCCGCCTCGAGGCCCTCCCCCCCGAGGAGGCCAAGGCGCTTCTCCTTCGCCTGGCCCGGGTACCCGAGGTGGCCTTCCGCCTCAAGGAGGTCCTGGCCCCCGAGGAGGCTTTCCGGGAAGGGGTGCGGCGCCTGCGCCAGGCCTTCCGCCTGGGGGAGGGGGAAGAGGAGGTGGAGGCCCTCCTCTTAAGGCTGGAGGAGGCGGGGAGGGAGGAGGTGGAGGCCTTTTTGGAGGCCCTGGTCCAGGCCCCCTTTGACCCCGAGCCCTACCTGCGGCAGGCCCTGGCCCGCTACCAGGCCCTTTCGCCCCGCCTTCGGTTCCTCCTGGGGCTTTACCTGCGCTACCCCTCGGAGGCCTTGGGGGAGGCCTTCTTGGAGGCGGCGAAGGGAGCGCCGGAGGAGGCGCTTTCCCTCCTCAAGGGGCAGGACCCCTCGGGCCTAAAGCGGGCGCTTAGGGCCGAGCTCCTCTTCCGCCTGGGCCGGGAGGAGGAGGGCCTCGCCGCCCTGAGGGAGGGCCTGGAGGGGGTGGAGGACTACCTCCAGCTGGTGGCGCGCCTTTTGGCCCTGGGCCGCCTGGAGGAGGCCCTCTTCTACGCCGAGGAGGCTCTGGCCTGGTTCGGCCGGGATCCGAGGCTTCTGCCCCTGCTGGACCTCCTGGTGGCCCACCGGGGCCGGGTGGAGGACCATCGGGCCCGCTTCGCCATAAGGCCGAACCTCGAGGACTACCTGGCCCTCAAGGCCAAGCTAGGCCGAGGTTTTGCCGAGGAGAGGGCGCGGCTTCTGCGTCAGGTTCAAGACCCCACCCTCCTCGCCCAGATCTACCTTCTGGAGGAGGACTGGAAGGGCTTGGAGCGCCTCCTGAAGCGGGCCCCTCCGGAACGCTACCCCGCCTTGGCCGAGCTTCTGGAGGAAAGGCTTCCCGAGGAGGCCTTTCGCCTCTACCGGGAGGCCGCCTGGCGCTTGGCGGAGGCAGGGGGGAGGGCCCGCTACGAGGAGGCGGCGCGGCTTTTGCGGCGGGCAGCCCGCCTGGACCCCAAGGGGGCGGAGGAGGCGGCCTTGGCCCTCCTCCGGGCCTACCCCCGCCGCTTTGCCCTGAGGGAGGCTCTGACCCCCCTTCTCGGGCAAGGCTCATGAAGCCTTGGGAGAATGGGCGGGTGGAGCGCTTCCCTTGGGTGGAGGTCTTCCGGGGGCTTGCCATCCTGGAGGTGGTCCTCCACCACGTCACCGGCCGCTTCCTGCGCGAGCTCTCCCCGGGGAGCCCGGAGTGGCTCCTCCTGGCGGCGGCAAACCGCACCCTCCACTTCGCCGTGCCCGCCTTCCTCTTCATGACCGCCTTGGTCCTGGGGGCGGGGCTGCTTCGGGATTTCCGCCTGGGGCGTTACGGGAGAAACCGTGCCCTGCGCCTCCTTTGGCCCTACCTCCTCTGGAGCGGGGTCTACCTCCTCTTCCGCTACTGGGATGCGGGGGCGTTCCAGCCGGAGCGGCTCCTCCACCAGCTCCTTTGGGGCAAAGCCTACTTTCACCTCTACTTCCTGGCGGTGGCCCTCCAGCTCACCCTGCTCCTTCCCCTTTTCCTTCCCCTCCTCCGGAGGCGCCCCCCGGGCCTTCTGTTCCTCGCCCTGGCCTTAGGGCTTACCCTCCTCGTCTACTTCCTGAACCGGCACTACCGCTTCCTGCCTTACCCGGGAAGCTTCGTCCTTTGGTACACCCCGGCCATCCTCCTTGGGCTTTACCTCGCCGCCCACCTGGACCGCCTTCCCCGCCTTCTCCGGCTTTGGCCCCTCTTTCTCCTCTTGGCGGGGATGGGGCTTTGGGGCTACCTGCCCCTGGCCCTTAAGGTCCTCCAGGGGCTTCCCGTGAACACCTTCGCCTACCAGGCCTTCCACTGGGCCTACACCACGGGGGTGGCCTTCCTCCTCCTCGTCCTGGCCCACCGCCTGGCCCAAAGCCCCCTTAGGGCCCCCTTGGCCTTCCTGGGCCGCTACTCCCTGCAGGTCTACCTGGTCCACCCCATGGTGGTGCGGCTTCTGGAAAAGTACCCCGCCTTCCCTGAGCCCCTGGGCTTCAAACCCGCCTTCCTCATCTACCTCCTCCTTGCCCTGGCCCTCCCCCTCCTCCTCGCCCGCCTCCTGGCCCGGGCGGGGGTGTCCCCTGTGGTCTTTGGGCGATGAGGGCGATTTGGGTCTTTTTCCTCCTCGGGCTTTTGGCCAGGCCCTCCCCCGAGGGTTTCCGCCTCGAGGGTGATGGCCTCCGCTACTTGCGGGAGGGCGTCTCCCTCTACGCCCTCCTCTGCCGCCCCCAAGGGGTGGCGGAGGGGGCGGTGCTCCTGGTGCCTGGGGGGTTTGGTCCTCCCACCCCGGGCATGGAGGCGCGGTGCCGCCGCTATGCGGAAAAGGGCCTCCTTGCCCTGGTGCCCCACCTAAGGGGGCGGGGAAGGAGCGGGGGCAAGATCACGGGCTGCCTGGCCGAGGCGGAGGACCTGGCCCACCTGGCCCGCCTCCTCCCCCGGCTTGGGGTGCGGCGGCATGCCTATGCGGGCTACTCCCTCGGGGCCTGCGTGGCCCTGAGGGCGGCGGCCCGGGAAGGGGCCTCCAGGGGGGTGGCCTTCGTCATCGGCCCCGTGGACTTCGCCGAGCAGGTGGCCCTCCTGCGGCGAACCCGTCCGGAGGCCTTAGGGCGCTGGCGGGAGGTCTTTGGCGGCCTTCCGGAGGATTGCCCCGCCTGCTACGACCGGCAAAGCCCCCTGCCGGAGGCGGCGCGCCTAAAAGCCCCCCTCCTCATCCTCCAAGCGGGCAACGACCCTCTCATTCCTCCCACCCAGGCCTGCCGCCTCCGGGACGTGCGGGAGGGGGTGGGGCGGAGGGTGTACCAGGTGGCCCTCACCCGGGAGGAGGCCCCGTGGACGGGTCCCCTCACCCGGGGCCGGGCCTGCCTTAGGCCCACGGGGTTTGGTCCCCCCTCGGAGGACCACCTGGTCCTCTTTCCCGACCTTCACCATGCGGTGGTGCCGGCCATGGAGGCCTTGGTGGAGCGGTTTCTTTTGGCCTGGCTTCGGCCTTGACAGGCGGGGGGCTTTGCCGCATAGTAAGGCTTGCGGCCAGACCTTGGAGGGTTGGCCGAGCGGTTGAAGGCGGCGGTCTTGAAAACCGCTGTGGGCCTTGGGCTCACCGGGGGTTCGAATCCCTCACCCTCCGCCAAAGGCGTGGAGAGGTGGCCGAGTGGTCGAAGGCGGCACCCTGCTAAGGTGTTGCACCGGGAAAACCGGTGCCGCGGGTTCGAATCCCGCCCTCTCCGCCAAGCCGGCCCGGCCCAAAGGCCGGGCTTAGCCCTTTATGCTCCTTCCCCTGCCGCCCCTAAAGCCTTGCCGCTTCTATAGGCGGAAAAACCGCTTCCTGGTGGAGGCGGACGTGGGGCCCTTGCACCTTCCCAACTCCGGCCGGATGGGGGAGCTTTTGCGGCCCGGCGCTTCCTGCTTCTACCACCCCAAGCCCACCCCCAAGACCCGGGGCCGAATGGTCCTGGTGGCGTCGGAAGGGGTTTTGGTGGGGGTGGATGCGAGCCTTGCCGGCCGCCTTTTGGAACTCCTTTTGCGGTCTGGGCACCTAGGCCCTTGGGAAGGCCTGCGGCGGGAGGTGGCGGTGGGCGGGGAAAGGCTGGACTTCTTTGCCCGGCTCGGGGGGAAGGAGGCCTATTTGGAGGCCAAGAACTGCAACCGGGTGACGGGAGGCCTCGCCCTCTTTCCCGATGCCCCCACCGCCCGGGGGGCGCGGCACCTCCGGCTCCTCGCTGCCTTGGCGCGGGAGGGGAAGGGGGCTTACGCCCTTTGGTTCGTGCAACACCCCCTGGCGGAGGCCTTCGCTCTAGACCCCACCGATGCTCCCCTCCACCGGGCGGCCCGGGAGGCCCTGGAGGCAGGAGTAGTCCTGAAGGCCTACCGGGTGCGGCCCACCTTGGCGGCCTTGGTGTTGGAAGGCGAACTCCCTTGGGTTTGGCTAGCCTCCCAAGAGAATTTGGAAGGCCACCATGAGGGCCGCGGCCACCGTGAGGACCGTGGCTACCCCCTCGGCCTCCGCCTCCTTGAGGGCGTCGGGCAGGAGCTCGGCCACCGCCATCCAGATCATGGCCCCGGCGGCGAAGCCCAGGCCCACGGGGAGGATGGGCCGGAAGGCCTCCACCAGGAGAAAGGCGGGCACGGCCATGAGGGGCTGGGGCAAGCTGGAAAAGACGCTCCAGAAAGCGGCCCCTAAGACGCTCACCCCCCGCGGCACCAGGACCAGGCTTATGGCAAGCCCCTCGGGGATGTTGTGGACGGCGATGGCCAAGGTGATGAAGACCCCAAGGGCCTCCCCGCCCCCGAAGGCCACCCCTACCCCCACCCCCTCGGCGAAGGAGTGAAGGGTCATGATGCCCACGATCATGAGGGCCTTGCGGGCGTCCAAGCCCCTGAGCTCGCCGAAGCTCACCTCCCGGCCCTCTAGGTAGCGGTGGGAAAGCTGGATGAAAAGGAGGCCCAGGGCCACCCCCAGAAGGGTGCGGCCCAGGCTATAGCCCACCCCCTCGTAGATAAGGCCGAAGCTCGCCGCCACCATGAGCCCGGCGGCGGCGGCGTTGGCCAAGCCCAGGTGGCGCTTGAGGACGTTTTGGGTGAAGAGGAAGGGCAAGGCGCCCAAGCCCGTGGCGATGGCGGTGAGGAGGGCGTAGAGGAAGACGCTCCAGGGGGAAACGGAAAAGCCTTCCATACCCCTCCTAGCTTACTGCAAGCGATTACTAGTTTCAATAAGCCAATCCCGCACCGCCTCCGCCACCTCTTGCCGGTTCCGGTCCAGAAGGAGGTCGTGCCCGCTTTCCGGGAAGATCAGGTGGCGCTTTTCCCGGCTTCCCAGAAGGGCGTAATAGCGGTCCACCCCCTTGACCACCCGGTCCCGCCCCGCCTCCACCACCAAGGCGGGGGCCTGAACCCGGGGGAGGATCTTCGGGGTTTGGCGCATGAGGCCAAGGAGCTCCCCCACCGCCCGGGTGGGAAAGTAGGGATAGTTGGGGTTTTGTCGCTTTAGAAGGGGGTCCTCAATGGAGTTGGGCCCGGGGAAGCGGGGGACGAGCCAGGCCAGGTAGGGGGCTAGGGGGGCCAAGGGGTTTTGCAGGGCAAAGGCGGGGGCCAGGGCCACCAAAGCCGCTGTGGGGTGGGCCGCGGCTAGGTGGGCGGCGAGGAGGGCCCCCATGGAAAGCCCCACCACCCCCCGGGGTTCCGGGAGGGCCAGGTAGGCCTCCTCCGCCTCCTTGAGCCAATCCTGCCACCGCACCCCTAGCAGATCCTCGGGGCGGGTGCCGTGGCCGGGAAGGGCGGGCTGGGCCACGGCGAAGCCTGCCTCTCGGAGCACCCCGGGCAAGGGGCCTAGGGTGAGGACGGGGTGGGAGGTAAAGCCGTGCAGGAGGAGGAGGTGCATGCCTCAGCATACCCCGCCTGGACGTTCTTGTAAGCGGCGTGGTAAAACGGGGGGGAATGCTGGAGGGCAACCTCGCGGAGTTCCCTTTTCCCTCCTTGGTGGGCGCCCTGATGAGCGCCGGGCGTACCGGGAGGCTTTTGGTAAGGTCACCCCACCTCGAGGGGGAGGTCTACGTGCAAGGTGGCCAGGTGGTCCACGCCCGGGTCCAGGCGGGGGAGAAGGTTTTGGAGGGGGAAGAGGCCCTGGACCTTTTGGCAGGGCTCAAGCGCGCCCCTTTCCGCTTTGAGCCGGAGGTCCTCCCTCCCCACACCACCCTCCTTGGGGGGCTAGCCGTGCCCGCACGGCTAGCGGAGGCCCAGGCGGCCTGGCAGGCCCTAAGCCTTCCTGGGGACTGGGGCTACGTCCTGCGTCTGCCCAGCAAGGAGGGCGCGGTGGAGCTTACCCCGGAGGCCTTAAGGGTCCTGGCCCAGGTGGAGGGGAAGCGCATCGCTGAGGTCCTGGTGGCCCCTGGGGTCTTGCGCCTCGCCCGCATCCTCCACACCCTTTTGCAGATGGGGGCTTTGGAAGCGGTGCCCGTAGTGGAGGTTCCCCCAGAGCCCCTTCTGGTCCTGCCCATCTACGGCCCAGGCTCCGGGATAGCCTACGTGGACGAGGCTCTCTACGCCCAGTGGGCCCGGGCCATCCGCCATGGGTTTCGCTTACGGGTCACCCCCCCGGGGACGGTCTTTGAGGTGCGCCCTAGGCCCAATATCCCCGGGCGGCTTGGGCTTTTGGAGGAGGACCTCAGGCGCTTACGCCTGAGGCGAGGGGATAGGGTAGAGGTGGTGCCGGAGGTTTAGCCTATGGATATCCTGACCCTGAACGAGTATCTGAACCGCATCGTCTATGGCTTTCCCATGAAGCTGGTCTTCCTCCTGGTGGGGGCCTATCTGGTTATTTTTCAGATCCGGTGGTTTAGCGCACCCCTCCGGATGATGCGGGTTTCCTTTAGCGAAACCTTTGGGGCCCTTCGGGAGCGTTCTTACGGCTTCGGCGGCCAGATTACCCCCTTCCAGGCCACCATGGTGGCCCTCTCCGCCACCGTGGGGACGGGGCACCTTTTGGGGATGCTGGCGGCGGTGTTGCTAGGGGGGCCAGGGGCGGTTTTCTGGATGTGGGTGGGCTACTTCTTTGGCACGGGGAGCAAGTTTGCCGAGGCTACCTTGGCGGTGCACTATCGCCGCCGCTATGCCGATGGCTCCGTGTCCGGTGGCCCCATGTACTACCTTTCCCGGGGGTTGCCCCGCCTCCGCTTCTTGGGGCACCTCTTCGCCTTTTTCGCCGCCATCGCCGCCTTTGGCATTGGCAACCTTTCCCAGGCGGGGGCGGTGGGGGGAGCCTTGACGCCCCTGGGAGCGCCCCCGGCCCTGGTGGGGCTTGGCCTCGCCCTTTTGGTGGGGGTGGTGCTGGGCGGGGGGATCGTCCGGGTGGCCCGTTTCGCCCAGGTGGTGGTGCCTCTCAAGCTCCTCCTCTTTCTGGTGGCGGTGCTGCCCCTCCTGGTCCTCTATGGGGGGAATATCCCCGAGGCCTTGGCCCTGGTCTTCCGGGCGGCCTTCACCCCGGAGGCCGCCTTGGGCGGGGCGGCGGGGTATAGCCTTTTTGCCGCCCTAAACGCCGGGCTTGGCCGGGGCATCTTCGCCAACGAGGCGGGGTTGGGCTCGGCGGCCATCGCCCACGCCCAGGCCCAGGTGGACCACCCCGTGCGCCAGGGCTTCTGGGGGGTTACGGAGATGTTCGTGAGCTTCCTGGTGACCTCCCTCACCGCCCTCACCTTCATCGCCTCCGGCCTTTGGCGCCAAGGGGGAAGCGCGGCGGAGGCAGCCCAGGCCCTCTTTCAGGCCCATCCCTTGGGGAGCGTGATCCTGGCCCTCACCGTGGCCGTCTTCGCCCTGGGGACCATGGTGTCCTGGGGGTTTTACGGGGAGGAGGCGGCGGCCTTCCTCTTCGGGGAAGGGGTGCGCTGGCCCTACCGCCTCACCTTTGCCGTTTTGGCCTTTGTGGGGCCCTTGGGGGGCCTCGAGGCCTTCTTGGCCATCTCCGACACCCTAAACGGCCTCATGGCCGTTCCCAACCTCCTGGGCCTTGTCCTCCTAGGCGGGGTGGTGGGCCGGCTGGTCTACGGCTTCTTCCGCGGGGAGCCTTGGGTGCCGCCCCGTTAGCGGAAAAGGCTCCGGATGGCCTTTTCTAGCTCCTCTCCCGCCTTACGGTCCAAGGTGAGCTTGACCTTGAGGGCCACGCGCAGGGCCTCTTCCTCCAGGGCCTCCCGGCTTTCGCAGGCCCGAAGCCGGGCGGCGAAGGGGTCCGCCTTTGGGCCCAGGCGGGCCTTGAGGAGGTCTAGGAGCTTTTGGCAGAGCTCCTTCGGTCCCTCCACGGGCAGGATGAGCCCCCGCTTGAGGAGGCTTGCCAGGATGGCGTAGGCGTTTTCCCCTAGGCCGCTATCCCGCACCACCTCCTCCTCCGTGCGCCGCCCGTCGCAGAGGGTGTACACCCGCCACTCCTCCGGGGTGGGCTTCCAGTCGGCCTCGGGGGGGGTGGGGTTGCGGCGGAAGACCATGGTTACAAGGAGGCCACGATGGCGTCCACCAGGCGGAGGACCAGGTAGACGAAGACGGCGCCCAGGAAGAGGACCAGGGAGAGGAGAAGGAGGAGGAGGCTTGCGGGCTCGCTCCACGTGAGGAGCAAGATAACGAGGTAGGCCACCGCGAAGAAGGCGATGAGGAAAAACATCTGCCCGCTCCTCTCCCCCACGATGCCGCCGGGAGCGGCCCTGCGGATCCTTAGGCCTAGGACCACGTTGTAGGCCATGAGGAGGAGGCCAAGCCCCAAGAGGAGTTTTTCCATGTCGCCATTTTACCCCTGGCGCCACTCCCGGATGGGGACGAGCTCTCCCCCCTCCACCTGCTTGCGTACGGGGCGGTAGCGGCGGTCGAACCAGATTTCCAAAACCGCCCGGTCCAGGCTCCTCGGGGCCACGATCTCCTTACGCACGTAGTAGCCCCCTTCCGTGGGGCTAATCTCCGTGCTCTTGGAAAGCCTTAGCTCCACCACCTCCCCGCTTTTCGTGCGCACCCGCACCCGGAAGGCCAAGGGGCCCTCCGGCTTCACGTGGGGGTCTTGGCGGAAGGGCCACATCACGCCTCCTTGAGGTCCGCCACCTTCGCCCCGGTGAGGGCCAGGAGCTCCTCGGGCCTCACGGGAAAAAGGGCCTGGGGGGTGCCCGCCGCCGCCCAGAGGGCCTGGTAGGCGAGGAGGTCTTGGTCCAAGAAGGTGGGCAAGGCCCGGGCGTGGCCCACAGGGGGCACCCCGCCGATGGCGAAGCCGGTGAGGGCCCGCACCTCCTCAGGGGTGGCCCGGCGCAGGGGTTCGCCCACCAGGGCGCCCGCCTTCCTTAGGTCCAGGCGGTTTTTACCGCTTAGGAGGAAGAGGTAGGCCCCCTTCTCCCCCACGAAGACCAAGCTCTTCACGATCTGCCCCACCTCGGCCCCCACCGCCTTTGCCGCTTCCGGGGCGGTGCGGGTGGATGCCGTGAGCTCCACCACCTTCAGGTGGCCGAAGCCCTTGGCCTTAAGCGCTTCTTGTACCTTGCGGGCGGAAGGGCTCATAGGGCGTAAAGGAGCTCGGCCAAAAGGGCGGCCCGCCGGGGGATTTCCGAAACCACCACGTACTCCGTCCTTTGGTGGGCGTCCCCGCCGAAAAGCCCCAGGCCGTCCAGGGTGGGCACCCCTAAGGCGGCGGTGAAGTTGCCGTCGGACCCGCCGCCCACCCGGCCCGGCTCCAGGCGAAGCCCCAGGGCCTCCCCGATGGCCTTAGCCCGGGCGAAGAGGGCGAGGCTTTGCTCCGTGGGTTCCATGGGGGGGCGGTTGAGGCCGCCCGTGACCTCTAACCGGGCCCCAGGGAGGGCGGGGGTGAGGCGCTTCAGGCCTTCCTCTACCCGACGCACCTCCTCGAGGGTCCAGGCCCTCAGGTCCACCTCTACCCAGGCCTCCTCCGCCACCACGTTGCTCACCGTGCCTCCCCGCACCACGTTGGGGCCCAAGGTGGTCCCCTTTTCCCGGTCCTCCAGGGCGGCCACCTTCAGGATCTGGTGGGCGAGCTCCAAGATGGCGTTCACCCCCTTCTCCGGCTCCACCCCCTGGTGGGCGGCCTTGCCCAGGGCCTTGAGGCGGTATAGCCCCACCCCCTTGCGGGCCACCTTCAGGTCCCCCGTGGCGGTGGGGGGTTCCAGGACCAGGGCGGCCTTAGCCTTCTTAGCCGCCGCCTCAATGAGGGGGCGGCTTTCCTTGGAACCCGTTTCCTCGTCGGGGGTGAAGAGGATTTCCAAAGGGGGAAGCCTCCTTCCCGTGGCCTCGGCGTGGCGCAGGGCGTAGAGGAGGGCGATGATCCCCCCCTTCATGTCGTAGACCCCGGGGCCCACGGCCCGGTCCCGCTCCAGGCGGAAGGGCTCCGGGAAGCTTCCCCTGGGGTGGACGGTGTCGTAGTGGCAGAGCACCAGGACGGGGTCCCCTTCCCCTTCCCGCCGCAGGAGGAGGACCGGCCCCGCCGGGGTGTCCTTGCGGGAAAGCCGCCCTTTCATGGGCCCAAAGGCCTCTTCCAAAAAGGCGGCCGCAGACCTCAGGCCCTCCAGGTCCCCCGAGGGGGATTCCCGCCGCACGAAGGCCTCGAGGTCCTTCAGGAACTCGGGGAGCTTGGCCTGCATCCAGGCTAGGGTGTCCATGCCCCCATTATGCCCCCTCGGCCAGGGCTAGAGGGGAAGGGTGAGGGTGAACTCGGCGGCGAAGCCCTCCCCCTCGAGCCTTGGGGCGAGGAGGAGGTCGGCGCGGAAGAGGCCGTCTTGGCGGTTTCCCACCTGGGGCATGCCCCTTTGCGCATAGGGGGGGCGGGCGTAGACCTGGCTCTGGACCTCCTCGGGGAAGAAGAGCTGGGTGGCCAAGGCCCTCCCCTTGGCCTCCACCCGGAGGTGCAGGTGGGGGGTGCGGCTCGGGTACCACCCGGGGAAGAGGGTGAGGAAGCCCACCTGGCCCTTCTCGTCCGTGGCCTGCCACCCCCGGCAGAAGACCCCAGGGGCGTTCACCCCGGAGTAGCGGCCTAAGGCGTCCGTGTGCCAAAGGTCCACCCGCGCCCCCTGGAGGGGCCGGCAGGCCGTGTCCTGCACCCGTAGGGTGAGGCGCAAGGGAACCCCGGGAAGCCCCTCCCGCAGGTCCTGCCGTTGGGGCACTTCCCGCAGGTAGTAGGGGCCTTCCGTGAGGGCCGGGGTGGGGCGGCAGGCCCCTTGCCCCCGGGCCCAGGGGAGGAGAAAAAGGGCGAGGAGGCTACGCCGCTTCATCGCCGCCTCAGGGTGAGGTCCACCTCGAGCCGGATGCGGTTTTCCACGCCCAGGACCACGGGCACCCGGGGCTGGACCAGGCGGAACCGCTCAAAGGGGAACTCCGTCTTCAAAAAGACCCTCACCTCCTGGCCCCGGAACTCCGCTTCCCCCTCCCAGACCACCTCCTGGGTCACGTCCCGAAGGGTGAGGTCTCCCACCACCTGGATGGATGCCTTGCCGCTTTGGGGCAGGGGGTTGGGAAGGCCCTTCACCTCCTTGGGGCGGAAGGTGGCGGTGGGAAAGCGGTCCGTCTGCAGGGTGTTTTGCCGCAGGTAGTTGTCCCGGCGGGCTTGGTCGCTCCTCAGTTCCCTAAGGTCCACCACGAACTCCCCGCTTGCTCGCCCCCCCTGGAGGGCTACCTGCCCGCTTACCGCCTTGGTGGCGCCCACGGCGTCGGTGATGCCCACCCCTAAAAGCTCCTCCCGCACCCGGTAGCGGGCCTCCCCCGACACCACCTCGAAGCTTTGGGCCAAAGCCGGTATAAAAAGGGCCAAGCTCAGAACGAGCCAGCGCATCCCGTCCACCTCCCTTGCTATGGAAAGCGTAGCGGGATAGGGTTAGACCCGGGTTAGAGGGAAGCGGTTTAGACTTGAGCCATGGTCCGGGCCGTGCTCTTTGACGTGGGCAACACCCTGATCCTGGCAAGCCCCCGGTTTTGGCTTCTGCCCTTTTTGGAGGAGCGGGGGCTAAGGCCTCGGAATGACCCAAGGGCGGCGGCCCTGGAGGCCTTTCGCTTCTATGAGGAAAACCACCTCCAGGCCAAGGACCTCCCCACGGCCCTCGCCCTCTGGCAGGAGTTCCACCGGAGGCTCCTTACCGGCATGGGGCTTGCGGAGCATGCGGAGAGCCTAGCCCGGGAGCTCGTGGCCCGCTGGCGGGACCCCGCCATCTGGCCCTTGGCCCCGGGGGCTAAGGAGGTGCTGAGGGCCTTGCGGGAGCGCGGCTATGCCCTGGCCGTGGTGTCCAACTGGGACGCCACCTTGCCGGAGATCCTGGAGGTGGTGGGCCTAAGGCCCTACTTCCACCACCTGGCGGTGAGCGCCCTTTCCGGCGTGGCCAAGCCCGACCCCAGGCTTTTCCAGGAGGCCCTAAGGGCCTTGGGCGTGGCCCCGGAGGAGGCGGTGCACGTGGGGGATGCGGAGGCGGACCTCTTGGGGGCCAAGGGGGCGGGGGTGAGGCCCCTCCTCTTCGATCCCCTGGGGCAAAACCCCCAGGCCCTCCACCGCCTGGAAAGGGTGCTAGACTTCCTGCCATGAGCGTGCGGGCGGCCATCTGGGGGGAAAAGAAAGAGGCCATTGAGGAAAGCCTGAAGGCGGTGGACGAGGACCTCTTCCGCTACATCCGCGACTTCGCCTACGAGGAGGTCCTGGCCCGCCCGGGGCTGGACCTGAAGACCCGGGAGCTTCTGGCCATCACCGCCTTGATCGCCCTGGGAAGCCCCAAGGAGCTCGCCACCCACCTGGAGGGGGCCTTGAGGGTGGGGGCCACGGAGCAGGAGGTGCGGGAAACCATCCTCCAGTCCGCCCTCTTCCTGGGCTTTCCCCGGGCCCTGGCGGCCATGAAGCTCTTCCAGAGGGTGCTGAAGGGCCGTGGTGCTCCTCACGAGGGGGAAGGATAGGGCGCTTTTGGCCCGGCTCGCCGCCTTGGGGGTGGAGGCGGCGGAGGTGGCCCTTTTGGAACAGGTGGACCTCCCGGGCTTAGAGGAACTTCCCGGGAAGCTCCTGGAGCCATGGGACTACGTGGCCGTCACTTCCAAGGAAGGAGCGAAAAGGCTCCTTTGGGCCTGGGAGGAGGCGGGAAGGCCCCCCCTAAGGGTGGCGGCGGTGGGGGAGGGGACAGGGGAGGTCCTGGCGCAAGGGGGGCTACCCCCCGCCCACCTTCCGGAAAGGGCCACGGCCAAGGACCTGGCCGAGAGCTTCCCCCCGGCGCAAAGGGTTCTGTTCGTGGCGGGGGACCTGGCGGGGCGGGACCTGGAGGCGGGGCTAGGGGCTAAGGGGGTGGAGGTGGTGCGCCTTGAGGTCTACGCCACCCGGGAGCGGGAACTTTCCCAGGAGGAGCGCCGCCTCCTGGAGGGGGCGGAGGTGGTGGCCTTCTTCAGCCCGAGCGGGGTGCGGGCCTACGCCCGCTGGACGCATCGGCGACCCAAGGCGGCCTGCATTGGCCCCGCCACGGCGGAGGCGGCAGCAACCCTGGGCTTTCCCGTCTTCGTCGCGGCGGAGCCGGGGCTAGAGGGGCTTTTCCAGGCGATCCTTCGCGCTTTGTGAGGGACAGGTGTCCCTACCCGGCTTGGGTATACTGGCGGAAGGCTATGGCCCTGCCCTTATACCTGGTGGGCCTTTCCCACAAGACCGCTCCCCTGGCGGTGCGGGAAAGGGCTGCCCTGGACCCCGTCGTGGCCCTCCCCGCCGCCCTGCGGCGCCTGGGCAAGGCGGTGGTCCTTTCCACCTGCAACCGCACGGAGATTTACGGGGTGGGCTCCTTCCAGGAGGCCAAGGCGCTCCTTTTGGAAAGGGGTGTGGAGCCCCAGCACCTCTACGTCAAGGAGGGGACGGCGGCCCTTCGCCACCTCTTCCAAGTGGCCGCAGGGTTGGACTCCTTGGTGCTGGGGGAGGCCCAGATCCTGGGCCAAGTGCGGGAGGCCCTTTTCCTGGCGCGGCGGCATGGGGCCACGGAAAGCCTTCTGGAAAAGGCTTTCCAGTCGGCCATCGCCGTGGGCAAGCGGGCCCGGAGCGAAACCGCCATCGGCGCCGGGGCGGTGAGCGTGGCCTACGCCGCCTTGGACCTGGCCCTGGCCGTCTTCGGCGATCTGGCGGGGCTTTCCGTGGCGGTTTTGGGGGCGGGGGAAATGGCGGAGCTCTTCCTCACCCACCTCCGCGCCCACGGGGTGGGGCGGGTCCTGGTGGTGAACCGCACGGCGGAGCGGGCGAAGGCCTTGGCGGAGCGCTTCCATGGGGAGGCGTTTTCCCTGGAAGCCCTGCCCCAGGTCCTGGCGAGGGCGGACCTGGTGGTGGCCTCCGCCGCCGCCCCCCACTACCTGGTGCGCCCCGAGGACCTGCCCCGGCGGGCCAAGCCCCTTTTCCTCATCGACATCGCCCTGCCCCGGAACATAGACCCCAGGGTGGGGCGGCTTCCCCACGCCTACCTCTACAACCTGGACGACCTGGAAAAGGTGGTGGAGAAAAACCGCCAAGCCCGCCTGGGGGAGGTGCCCAAGGTGGAGGCCCTCATTGAGAAGGCCCTGGGCGATTACCTGGAGTGGTACGCCGGCCACCGGGTGCGGGAGGCCATCCGGGCCTTGGAGGAAAAGCTTCTCCGGGAGGTGTCCACGGAGTTGCCCCACGCCGACCCCTTCACCTGGCACAAGGAGGCGGGCCGCCGGGCCCACCCCTTGATCCTGGCCCTCAAGGCCCAGGCCCGGACATGACCCTGGCAAGCGCCCTGGCCTTTTTGGGCGTGGCTCTCTTGGCCCTAGGGTGGTTCTGGCCTCGAGGGATTGGGCTTGGGGCCTGGCTCTACCTGGGGGCGGCCTTGGTGGATGCCCTGGCCAAGGGGGTTTTTTCCGGGCCGGCCCAGCCCGCCTTGGTCCTGGGCGGCCTTTTGGCCCTGCGGGGGGAGGGCCTCGGCCTTCGCCCCAGGCTTTCTCCCTTGCGGCGCTACCTTCTCCTTTTGGCCTTGGTCCTGGGCCTTTTCGCCCTCAAGGCCCTGCCCCACCCTAGGGGAGAGCTACCCCTGTTCCTTACCCTCTTCCACGCCGGGGCCTTTGTGGTGGCTTACCTGGCCTTGGCGGTGGGGGTGGGGGCGGGCGTCCTGTGCGCCTTGCAGGACCTGCGCCTGCGGGCGCACCCGGAAAAGGCCTTAGGGGCCCCGCCCCTTTGGAGCCTAAAGCGGCTTGAGCGGGGGTACTTGCGGGTGGGCTATTGGGCGGCCACCCTGGGCCTGGGAAGCGGCATGGCCTGGGCCTTTAGCTACTTCGGAAGCCCTTTGAGCCTGGACCCCAAGGAGCTTTCCGCCTTTTTGGGTTGGCTCCTTTTTACCTTCTATTTCCTCTTGGAGGAGAGGCTTAGGGGCCGGGCCCGGGTTGCGCTTCTCCTTCTGGCCTACGCCCTTTTCCTCTTCGCCTTTTTGGGGGCTCCCTTCCTGGGGTCCCGGCACCCCTCGAGGCTCCCTCTTTAAATATCGCAAGTTAGACTTGACAATCTATAAACCTCGAGTTTATCCTTTTAGCCAGGGGGTGAGCATGGGGCTAGGGTACTGGGACCGGGAGGCTCTCCTGGAGCGGTACCGGGAGCGCTTGCGGGAAGCGGAGCGGGAAAGACTTCTCCTTTCCCGGCACCGCCCCTGGCGGGTGCGGCTCGCCCGGGCTCTTTGGCGCCTGGCTGAGGCCCTGGCACCCGAGGTGCGGTGGGAGGTGGCCCGTGGAGGCTAAGCGGCGCGTTTTGGCCGTGTTGAGGGAGGGCGCCATCGCCCTCGAGGCCGTGGCGCTAGGGGAGGTCCAGGTGCGGTTTTAGACCAAGGAGGCGTGATGGAGGAGAAACGGAGGGTTTTGGAGATGGTGAGGGCGGGGGAGATTGGGGTAGAGGAAGCCGTGGCCTTGCTTGAGCCTTTGGAAAGGCCTAGACCCCAGGCCTTGGCGTCCCTTTTGCGGTTGCACATGGACGCTTATGACGAGGGCAAGCCCGTGCGGATCCGCCTCAATCTGCCGCTGGCCCTGGCGGACCTCGTGGAGGGCTTCCTGCCCCAGGAGGCCAAGGCTACCCTGGAGCGCCAAGGGGTGAACCTGCGGGAGGTGCTCAGCCTGGCCCGGCAGGGGACGGAGGGGAAGCTTTTGGAGGTGGAGGCGGAAGGGGTCAAGGTAAAGGTGGGACTATGGTGATGCGACCGCTTCCCGTGCGTTGCCCGGCTTGCGAAAACCCCTTGGCGGTGAAGGTCCTTTTCTGCCCCGCCTGCGGCACCGAGGTTGCGGGCCGCTTCGCCCTAAACGAGTTCGCCCTCCTGCCCAAGGAGCACCTGGACTTCCTGCGGCTTTTCGTGAAGGTCCGGGGAAACCTAAAGGAGGTGGAGCGCCTCCTCGGCGTGTCCTACCCCACGGTGCGGGCCCGGCTGGATGCTCTCCTGCGGGCTTTGGGCTACGAGGCGGAGCCGGAGGGTACGGAGGAGGCGCGCCTCCAGGTCCTGGAGGCCTTGCGCAAGGGGGAGATCAGCGTGGAGGAGGCGGTGGCGCGCTTGCGGGGAGGGAAAAGCTGAAGGCGGTGCCCTTTCCCACCTCGCTTTCCACCCAGACCTCCCCCCCGTGGGCCTCGAGGATGGCCTTCACGATGGCCAGCCCTAACCCCGAGCCCCCCCGCTCCCGGTCCCGGGCCTTGTCCACCCGGTAGAAGCGCTCAAAGAGGTGCGGGAGGTGCTCCTCGGGAATGCCTTCCCCGTCGTCCTCCACCCGCACCACCACCTTCTTCCCCAGGTCGAAAGCCCTAAGCCACACGTGCCGGGACCCGGCCTTGAGGCTGTTGGCCACCAGGTTGGCTAGGACCTGGTGGAGCCGATCCGGGTCCCCCCGCACGTACACCTCCGGGGGGGCCTCCACCAGGATCTCCCCTTCAAAACTCCGCTTGAACTCCTCCCGCACCTCCTCCAGGAGGTCCAAGACCCGCACCGGGATGGGCTCGATGCGCCAGCTTCCGCTTTGGGAAAGGTCCAAGAGGTCGGAGACCAGCTTGCTCATGCGCTCCGCTTCCCGCCGCACAATATCCAGGCTTTCCCGCTGCACCTCGTTTAAGGGGGTGCGGCGGAGGAGGTAACCCACGTGGCCCAGGATGGCGGTGATGGGGGTTCTGAGCTCGTGGGAGGCGTCTTGGAGGAAGCGGGTCTGGGCCTCAAAGGCCTTCTGCATGCGGGAAAGCATCCCGTTTAGGGCCCGGACCAAGGCCGCCACCTCGTCCGCCCCTTCGGGCTCGGGCAGGGGCTCGGGGCGCTCGGGCATGGCCTCGGCCCGCCGGGCCAGCCACTCCAAGGGAGAAAGGGCCCGGGCCACCAGGGCCCGGGCCAAGAGCACCGCCAGGAGGAGGACGGCCAAGGCGGTGCCGGCGTAGATGCGGGCGAACTGGTTCAGGGTGGCCTCAATCCCCTCCGTGGGCCGCCCCACCAGGAGGAGGCCCTTCCACACCGTGCCGGCCACGTTCACCTCCACCCGGCGGGCGTAGACGAGAAGGGTGAGGGGCTTGCCTTCCCGGGGTAGCTCCACCCGGGTCCAGACCTCCCCCTGGGCCAGGAGTGTGCGGTAGTCCCCCTCGTTGAGGAGGAGGCGCCCGCTTCCCAGAGCCGGGCTTTTTTGCAGGCTAATCCCCCCCTCCCGGGCCAAGAAGGCGGGGTCCTCCTCGGGCAGAAGTTGGAGCTCGGCGTAAAGGCCAGCGGGAAGCCCCGCTTCCAAAAGGGTTTGCCCCCCGAGGTTCAAAAGGCGCACCACCTGGTTGCTGGCCTCCAAGAGCTCGGCCCGGAGGTTGCGGTAAAGAAAACTCCGCAAGACCCCTTCCAGGGCGAACCCCAGCACCAAGAGGGTGACGAAGAGGAGACTGGCGGTTAACAGGGTGATGCGGGCGCGCAGGGTCATGGAGGGGGGTTAGTCCTCCCTTAAGACGTACCCCACGCCCCGCACCGTGTGGATGAGGCGGCGCTCCCCACCCGCCTCCAGCTTCTTGCGCAGGTAGCCGATGTACACGTCCACCACGTTGCTCCCGCCCTGGTAGCCTGGCCAGACCTTCTCCTCGATCTCGTAGCGGCTAAAGACCTTGCCCGGGTTTTTGGCGAGAAGCTCCAGGAGCTCAAACTCCTTGTTGGAAAGCTCTATGCGCCGCCCGGCGCGGAAGACCTCCCGCCCCTCCACGTTGATGATGAGGTCCGCCACCCGGATCTCCCCGGTGATGGCCGGGCTTACCCGGCGCAGGTGGGCCCGCACCCGGGCCAGGAGCTCTTCTATGGAGAAGGGCTTTACCAGGTAGTCGTCCGCCCCGGCGTCCAGGCCCTCCACCTTGTCCTCCACCCGGTCCTTGGCGGTGAGGATCAGGATGGGCACATTGGAGGTCTTGCGGATGCGCTTGGCCACCTCAATCCCGTCCATGACGGGAAGCATTAGGTCCAGGATCACCAGGTTGGGGTTTACCTCGCGGAAGCGGGAAAGGCCGGTGATCCCGTCGTGGGCCACCTCGGTGCGGTAGCCCTCCGCCTGGAGTTCCAGTTCTATGAAGCGGGCGATGTCCTTCTCGTCCTCCACGATGAGGATCAGGGGGGGTTCCATACCCCTCAGGATACTCACTTTCTCATGAGAAAGCTAGGTGTAGAGGCTGAGGACCGCCAGGTACATGAAGAGGCTTCCCAAAAGCACCAGGAGGTGCCAAAGCCCGTGGAAGCCCACCCGGTGCGGCCAGGGGTTGGGGCGTTTGAGCCCGTAGACCAAGGCCCCCAGGGTGTAGAAGGCCCCTGCCAGGGCCATGAGGGCGAAGGTGGAAAGGGGCAGGTCAAGGCGGGGCAGGAAAAGGACGGAAAGCCATCCCAGGCCCAGGTAGGCCAGGGTGTACAGCCAGCGGGGGGCTTTGAGGAAGAAAAGGCGGAAGCCCACGCCCAAAAGGGCTAGCCCCCAAACGAGGCCCAGGGCAAAGGCCTTGGGGCCTTCCCGCAAGCCCTCTAGCAAAAAGGGGGTATAGCTCCCGGCGATAAAGAGGAAGATGGCGGCATGGTCCAGCCGCCTCAGCCAGGCCAGGGCCCTTTCCTCCACCTTTAAGGCGTGGTAGAGGGCGCTTGCGCCGAACATCAGGGCCATGGTGAGGCCGAAGAGGAGAACGCCGCCCCAGGCCTCCTTGGGGGCCAAAAGGAGGAGAAGGAGGCTACCCAAAAGGGCAAACGGCACACCCAAGGCGTGGCTCAAGGCGTTGAACGGCTCGCGGACCATGCCCAAGCTTACCCTAAGCCCAAGGCGCTTTCCACCTCTGCCACCTTCTTCACCGTGCGCAGAAGGGCGTCCGGGTTGAGGCTTAGAGAGTCAATCCCCCGTTCCACCAAGAAGGCGGCGAACTCGGGGTAGTCGGAAGGGGCCTGGCCGCAGATGCCCACCGGCTTTCCCCGGGCGTGGGCTTTTTCCAGGAGGAGGGCGCAAAGGGCCTTCACCGTTTCCCGCCGTTCGTCGAAGAGGTGGGCCACCCTTTCGGAATCCCGGTCCAGGCCCAAGGCCAGCTGGGTGAGGTCGTTGGAGCCGATAGAGAAGCCGTCAAAGAGCTCGGCGAAGGCCTCGGCCTCGAGGACATTGGAAGGGATCTCCGCCATCACGTAGACGAGAAGCCCCTCCTCCCCCCGTCTTAGGCCCCCTTCCGCCATGACCTCCAAGACCTTCGCCCCCTCCTCCGGGGTGCGGCAGAAGGGCACCATGACGTGAAGGTTCTTTAGGCCCATCTCCTCCCGCACCCGCTTCACCGCGGCCACCTCCAACAGGAAGCCCTCCTTGTAGTCGGGGTGGTAGTAGCGGCTCGCCCCCCGCCAGCCCAGCATGGGGTTTTCCTCCTTGGGTTCAAAGAGGTGCCCCCCCACCAGGCGGGCGTACTCGTTGGTCTTGAAGTCGGAGAAGCGGAGGATCACGGGCCGGGGGTAAAAGGCGGCGGCGATGAGGCCGATGCCCTGGGCTAAGCGGTCCACGAAGTAGTCCCGCTTGTCGCCGTAGGCCTCGGTGAGGGCCTCCACTTCCCGTTGCACGGCAGGAGGTAAGGCCTCGAAGCGGGTGAGGGCCAGGGGGTGGATGCGCACGTGGCTAGCGAAGACGAACTCCATGCGGGCAAGCCCCACGCCGTCCGTGGGGAGGAGGCTCGCCTTCAGGGCCTCCTCCGGGGTGCCCACGTTGACCAGGATCCGGGTTTTGGTCCTGGGAAGGGCCTCGGGGCGGATCTCCTCCACCTCAAAGGGCAGGCTCCCCCGGTAGACCCGGCCCACCTCCCCCTCGGCGCAGGAAACGGTCACCGCTTCCCCCTCGGGAATGGCCCGCGTGGCTCCCACCGCCCCCACCACCGCCGGCACCCCCAGCTCCCGGGCCACGATGGCGGCGTGGGAGGTGCGCCCACCCCTTTCCGTGACGATGGCCGCCGCCTTTTTCATGATGGGTTCCCAGTCGGGGTTGGTGGTTTCCGTGACCAGGACCTCTCCTTCCTGAAAGCGGTCCATCTCCTTAGGGTCCTTGAGAATGCGGGCCCGCCCGGTGGCGATGGCCTCCCCCACCGCCAGGCCTTCCGCCAACACCTCTCCCCGCGCCAGGAGCCGAAAGACCCGAAGCACGGGGCTCTTTTGCGCATGCACCGTCTCGGGGCGGGCCTGGAGGATGAAGAGTTCCCCCGTGGGCCCGTCCTTGGCCCACTCGATGTCCATGGGGGTGGGAGCGCCCCGCTTCTTGGAATAGTGCGCCTCGATCTTCAAGGACCAGTCGGCAAGCTGTAGGGCCTCCTCGTCCTTCAGGGCGAACTGGTTTCGCAGGTAGGGGGGCGTGGGGCGGTTTTTCAGGCGGCCTTCCTTGGGGTCAAAGACCAGGGTGAGCTCCTTGGTCCCCAGGCGCTTGTACACCAGGGCCTTGTACCCCGCCTTTAGAGCCTCTTTGTGCACGTAGTAGCCGTCTGGGACCACCCGCCCCTGGACGATGTTCTCCCCCAGGCCCCAGATGGCGGTGAGGTAGACAAAGCCCCGGTGGCCCGTGTCCGGGTCCAGGGTGAAGATGACCCCGCTGGTGGCGGTGTCCGCCCGCACCATGCGCTGCACCCCCACGGAAAGGGCCACCTTCAGGTGGTCAAAGCCCATATGGGCCCGGTAGCTGATGGCCCGGGCGGTGAAGAGGCTGGCCATGGCCCGTTTCACGTGCAGGAGGAGGTCCTCCTCCCCTTGGACGTAGAGGTAGCTTTCCTGCTGCCCGGCGAAGCTGGCCGTGGGCAGGTCCTCGGCGGTGGCGCTGGAGCGCACCGCCACGGGGATCTCTTCCTCCCCCGCCTCCTCGGAAAGCTGGCGGTAGGCCAAAAGGATCTCCTCCCTAAGGTCCGGAGGATACTCCCCCTTGAGGATCAGGTTCCGGAGGTGGCGGCTTGCCCTTTGGAGGGCCTTGGGGTCTTCCACGTCCAGGTCCTTTAGCTCCTGGGCGATGGCCTCCTTCAGGCCGTTTTTCTCCAGAAAGTACCCGTAGGCCTCGCTGGTGGTGGCGAAGCCACCGGGCACCTTCACCCCCAAGGGGGAAAGCTCCCGGATCATCTCCCCCAAGGAGGCGTTCTTGCCCCCCACCAAGGGGACGTCCTCCAGGCCCACCTCGTGGAAAAACCGCACCCATCTCATGGCACCCCTCCTTTCCGCAAAACCTCCCGCAGCACCCCTTCTGCGCTTTCCCCCTCGTAGAGGGCCTCCTCCGTGAGGAAGAGGCGGTGGGGGAGGGCTAAGAAGGCAGCATCTTTGAGTTCTTTCCAGTCTACCAGGGGCTTCCCCCTCAGGTAAGCTAGGGCCTTGGCCAAGGCCAGCCAGGCCTTGGCCCCCCGGGGGGAAAGCCCCATGCGAAGCCGCTTGTCCTCCTGGGTCAAGAAGGCCACGTGGGTGATGGCCTCTAGGGCCTCCTTGGCCACCCGCACCTCCGTGGCCTCCTTTTGCCCCTGGAGGAAGTCCACCGCCTGGGGCTCGGGGAGCTTGGGCTCCTCGGTGAGGATGCGGAGCCACACCTCCCGCCTGGGGGGGCGGAAGGGAATTTTGGCGGTGAAGCGGTCCAGCTGGGCCTCGGGCAGGGGGTAGGTGCCCTCCAGCTCCAGGGGGTTTTGCGTGGCGATGACGAAGAAGGGCTCAGGCAGGGGGTGGCGCACCCCGCCTGCCGTCACGGCCCGCTCCTGCATGGCCTCGAGGAGGGCCGACTGCACCTTGGGCGGGGCCCGGTTGATCTCGTCCGCCAGCACCACCTGGGCGAAGAGGGGACCTGGTACGAAGACGAAGCTTCCCTGGCGGAAAATCTCGCTCCCGGTGAGGTCCTGGGGGAGAAGGTCGGGGGTGAACTGGATGCGCTTGTAGGAGAGGCCGCTTCCTTGGGCGAAGCTTTCCGCCAGAAGGGTTTTGCCCAGGCCCGGCGCCCCTTCCAACAGGGCGTGCCCCCGGGCCAAGAGGGTGGCCAGAAGGGCCTCGATGGCCTCCTCCTGGCCGAAGAGGGTTTGGTTCAGGGCCTCCTTGAGGCGGAAAAGCGCCTCCACTACCCCTCCTGGGCCCGGCGCTCCTGGACGATCTTCTGCGCCAGGTGCGGGGGCACCTCGGCGTAGTGGCTGAACTCCAAGGCGTAGGCCCCAGCCCCCCCGGTGAGGCTTGGCAGGGTCTTGTAATACTCCAGCACCTCGGCCAAGGGCACCTCGGCCCGCACGGCGCTCAGGGCTCCCTCCTGCTCCATGCCCAGGATGCGTCCCCTGCGGGCTTGCAGGTCGGAGAGGATGTCACCGATGCGCTCCTGGGGGGCTAGGACCTTGATCTGGTAGATGGGCTCCAAGAGGACCGGGCTCGCCTCCGCCATCACCTTTTTAAAGGCCAGGCTGGCGGCGATCTGGAAGGCCAGGTCCGAGGAGTCCACCTCGTGGTAGGAGCCGTTATAGACGATGGCCTTGAAGCCCATCACGGGGTAGCCCGCCAGGACCCCCTTCTTGGCCGCCTCGAGGATCCCCTCCTCGATGGCCTCCTGGTACTTGCTGGGGATAACCCCCCCGGTGATGCGCCACTCAAAGCTGTACTCGGGGGCGGGCTCCAACCTAAGCCACACGTCCCCGTACTGGCCGTGCCCCCCGGTCTGCTTCTTGTACTTGCCCTGGCCTTCCGCCACCTTGCGGATGGTTTCCCGGTAGGGCACCTTGGGCACGGAAAACTCCACCTCCACCCCGTAGTCCGCCAGGCGCTCCTTGGCGGTGGTGAGGTGAAGCTCCCCATGCCCCCAAAGGAGGAACTCCCCGGTTTCCTCCTGCCTTTCCAACTTGAGGCTCGGGTCCTCCTCCAGAAGCTTCCTCAGGGCCTCCCCCAGCTTGGCCTCGTCCGTGCGCCCCTTGGGGTAGAGGGCCACGGGCACGTTGGGCTCCGGCAGGCGGGCGAAGGGCACGGCCTCGCTTTCCGGCTTCTCCCCTTGCCAAAGGAGCATGCCCCGGTGCAGGGTTTCCGCCTTGGGCAAGCCCAGGATGTAGCCCGCCTCCGCCTCCTCCACCTCCAGGAGGTCCTTGCCCATGGGCACGTAAAGGTGGGGTAGGCGCACCGCCCCCGCCTCGCTTTGCAGGGTGTCCCCGGGCTTGAGCCTGCCCCGGTAGAGGCGGACATAGGCCACCTGGCCCATGAAGGGGTCCACCTGCACCTTGAAGACCTTGGCCAAGGGGGGGCCGTCCCCAAAGCGCTCCTGGGGGGAAGGGAAGGCTTCCAGGATTAGGTCCAGAAGGGGCAGGACGCCGATGCCCGTTTCCCCCGAGGCCAGGGCCACGGGGTAGAGGAGCCCCCGTCGCACCGCTTCATGAAACGCCTTTTCCAGGGCCTCCCCCGTGACCTCCTCCCCTTCCAGGTACTTCTCCAAAAGGCCCTCGTCCGTTTCCACGATGGCCTCGAGGACCTCCTGGCGGAAGCGCTCCGCCCGCGCCCTCTCCTCCTCGGGCAAGGGCACCTCCACCTCCTTGCCCCCTTCCAGGCGGTAGGCCTTGCCGTGGAAGACGTCGATAAGCCCCACCCAGCGCCCCCCCTCGTACAGGGGCAGGTCAATGGGAAGGATGGGGCCCAGGGTGGCCCGGAGGTCGTCCAGAAGGGCGTAGTAGTCCCCGCCCTTGTCCAGCTTGGTCACCACCACCATCCGGGGCAGGTCCAGGCGCTCGGCCACGGTCCAGGCCCTTTCCGTGCCCACCTGGACCCCGCTTTCTGCGGATACCGCCACCAGGGCGGCGTCCGCCGCCTCCAAGGCCCCCCGGATCTCCCCCACGAAGTCCCCGTAACCGGGGGCGTCCAGGAGGAAGATGCGGTGTTCCTTGTAGCGCAAGGGGGCTACCCCGGTGCGCACCGTGGTGCGGTGGAGCTTGGCCTCGGGGGTGTAGTCCGTGGTGGTGGTGCCCTCCTCCACCCGGCCCATCCGCTCCTTGGCCCCCGTGTGGTAGAGGAGCGCTTCCGTTAGCGTGGTCTTGCCGCTTCCCGCATGGCCCACCAGGGCGAGGGTACGGATCATGGTCCCTCCTTCTTGGTGCCCATAGTATAGGGCCAAGGAGGGGGCGATTGTCCCAAGTCCTTTACGTGCCCCGAAGGCTTCTGGAGGAAACCCGGGCCCACCTCCTGCGGGAGGCTCCCCGGGAAGGGGTGGGGCTTTGGGCGGGCGGGCGGGAGGTGGAACGGATCATCCCCCTGCCCAACGCCCACCCCCATCCCCTCACGGGCTACCTGGCGGAGCCTTTGGCCCTTCTCAAGGCCCTAAAGGAGTTGGAGGGCCAGGGCCTGAAGCTGCTTGCCATCTACCACTCCCACCCCCATGGCCCCGCCTTCCCGAGCCCCACGGACGTTCGCGAGGCCCGCTGGCGGGTGCCCTACGTCATCTTTGGCACCGACGGGGTTAGGGCCTTCCTCCTGCCCGAGGGGCAGGAGGTGGCCTTGGCGGTCCTATAATCAAAGGCATGCGTACGGCGGAGATCCGCGAGAAGTACCTTTCCTTCTTCGAGGGCAAGGGCCATCTGCGCCTGCCCTCCTTTAGCCTCATCCCCGAGAACGACCCCTCCCTCCTCTTTACCTCCGCGGGCATGGCTCCCCTGAAGCCCTACTTCCTGGGGGCCAAGCCCGTCTTCGGAGGTAAGGAGTGGCGCAGGATCACCACCTGCCAGGAATGCCTCCGGGTGGGGGACATCGAGAACGTGGGCCGCACTTCCCGGCACAACACCTACTTCGAGATGCTGGGGAACTTTTCCTTTGGGGACTACTTTAAAAAGGAGGCCATCCTCTGGGCCTGGGAGTTCCTCACGGAGCACCTGAGGTTGGACCCCAGCCGCCTCTGGGTCACGGTCTACGAGGACGATGACGAGGCCTACGCCATCTGGCGCGACCTGGTGGGGGTGCCCGAGGAAAGGATCGGCCGCTTCGGCGAGGACGAGAACTACTGGCCGGGCGGGGCCATCACCCACGGGCCCAACGGACCCTCAGGCCCTTGTTCGGAGATCTTCTACGATCGGGGCCCGGCCTTCGGTACCCCGGACGAAACCGGGCCCAACACGGGGAGCGGGGACCGTTTTGTGGAGATCTGGAACCTGGTCTTCACCCAGTACGACCGCCAAGGCCCCATCCCCGGGCCCGGCATCCTCAAGCCCCTGCCCCAAAAGAACATAGACACCGGCATGGGCCTGTACCGGGTGGCGGCCATCCTGCAGGACGTGGAGGACTTCTACCGCACCGACACCTTCTTCCCCCTCATCGAGCGGGTGGCCCTTTGGAGCGGCAAGCCTTACGAGGGGAAGGGGAGCGTGAGCCACCGGGTCATCGCCGACCACGTGCGGGCGGTGGTGGCGGCCTTGGCCGACGGGGTGACCTTCGCCAACACCGGGCGGGGCTACGTGATCCGCCGCCTCCTCCGCCGGGCCCTGAGGTACGGCTACCTTTTGGGGCTTTCCGAGCCCTTCCTCTACAAGCTCGCTCCCTTGGTGGCGGAGCTCTTGGGCGACTTCTACCCCGAGATGCGGGAAAACCTCCCCTCGGTGGAGCGGCAGATCCGCCTCGAGGAGGAGCGCTTCCTAGAAACCCTGGAAGGGGGCTTGAAGCGCCTGGACGCCCTCCTTTCCGGCCTCAAGCCCGGGGAGGTGCTTTCCGGGCAGGAGGCCTTCCGCCTTTACGATACCTACGGCTTCCCCCTGGACCTCACGGTGGAGATCGCCGCTGAACGGGGCTATGGCGTGGACACCGAGGGCTTCAAGCGGGCCCTGGAGGCGCAACAGGAGCGCTCCCGGGCGGCCATGGCCTTTGAGCGGGAGATCTTCAAGAAAAGCGCCCAGGTCCTGGAGGAGCTCTACGCCGAGCGGGGGGCCACGGAGTTTTTGGGCTACGGCGCCCTGGAGGCCGAGGCGGAGGTTTTGGCCCTTCTGGCCGGGGACCAAAGCCTTGGGGAGGCGGGGCCGGGCACCGAGGTGCAGGTGGTTCTGGACAAGACCCCCTTCTACGCCGAAGGGGGTGGGCAGATCGGGGACTTCGGCGTCTTGGAGTGGCCCGGGGGCAGGGCCCAAGTGGAAACCACCCTGAAAACGGAGCAAGGCCTTTTCCTCCACAAGGCCAGGGTGGAGGAGGGGGTTTTGCGGGTGGGGCAGAGGGTGCGGGCCCTGGTGGACCCCAAGAGGCGGGACACCGAGCGCCACCACACCGCCACCCACCTCCTCCACGCCGCCCTTAGGGCCGTCCTCGGCCCCCACGTGCGCCAGGCGGGAAGCCTGGTGGCCCCGGACCGGCTCCGCTTCGACTTCACCCACCCCGAGCCCCTGACCCCAGAGGAGCTGGAGCGCATAGAGCTCCTCATCAACCGCTGGATCATGGCGGACTTCCCCGTCACCTGGCGCTACATGCCCCTGGAGGAGGCCCGGAAGGAGGGGGCCATGGCCCTTTTCGGGGAGAAGTACGGGGAGGTGGTCCGGGTGGTGCGGGTGGAGGGAAGCCCCCTGCCGGGCCTAGAGTCCAAGGAGCTCTGCGGGGGCACCCACGTGCGCCGCACCGGGGAGATCGGGGCTTTCCTCATCGCCAAGGAGGAGGCGGTTTCCGCCGGGGTGCGCCGGATCGAGGCGGTGGCGGGGGAGGCGGCCATCCGCTTCGCCCGGGGCGCGCTAAACCGCCTTGGGGCCTTGGCGGAACGGCTTTCCGTGGGGGAAAGCGCCCTGGAGGAGCGGTTGGAAAAGCTTTTCGCCGAGCTTAAGGCCAAGGAAAGGGAGGTGGAAAGCCTCAAGGCGCGGCTGGTGCAGGCGGAGCTCAAGAAGGAGGTGGCCCTCTCGGAAAAGGGCGGTCTCCGCTACGCCGTGGTGGAGATGGCGGGGCTGGACGGGGAGGCCTTGCGCCAGGCGGCGGACGACCTGGTGGAGCGGGGGGCCGACCTCGCCTTGGTCCTCTCGGAGGGCAAGGCGGTCTTGAAGCTCTCCAAGCGGGCCCAGGAGCGGGGCCTCGAGGCGGGAAGCCTCTTCCGCGCCCTCACGGAGAGAGCGGGGGGCCGGGGGGGCGGCAAGGGGGTCTTGGCCCAGGGAGCGGGGCTGGACCCCGAAAGGGCCAAGCAGACCCTCCCCGAGCTTCTCCCGTAGAATAGCCCCATGGGTACTTGGTTCGCCCTCCTGGCGGTGGCCTTCTCCTGGGCGCTATTTGCCCTCACCTTCGCCCGGTATCGCCGGAGGCCCGCTTTGCACAACGCCCTTTACGCCTTGGGGCTTTTCCTCTTCGCCCTGGCGGTGACGGCGGAGCTTTGGGCCCGGCTTGTGGGAGCGTGGGACCCCGGGCTTTACCGCCTCTGGTACCTGGCCGGGGCCATGCACGGGGTGACCTTCTTGGGCTTGGGAAGCCTCGCCCTCCTCAACTCCAAGGCGGCCCGGGGGCTCCTCCTTTTCCTTAGCCCGTTCCTCCTTTACGGGCTCTACCTGGTGGCCTCGGCCCCCTTGGACCTAGGCGCCCTCCCCACGCCCTATGCCCCCTCGGGGAAGGCCTTCCCCGAGCCCAGCCTCACCTCCCCTAGGCTTTGGACCATCCCCTTTAACCTCCTCGGCACCCTCCTCCTGGCCGGGGTGGCCCTGTACACCACGCTCCGCTTCTGGCGGGAAAACCCCTTGCGGGCCCAGGGCACGGCCCTCATCCTCGTGGCCGCCTTGGTGCTGGCCTCCACCAGCACCCTGAACCGGCTTGGGGTGGTGGGCCTGGAGGAGCTGGGGCGGGCCCTGGGGGTGGCCCTCCTCTACTTCGGGGTGGTCCTGGCGGACCGGTCGGCCTATGCGGGTGGGCGCGCTTGACGTGGGGGAGGCCCGCATCGGCCTGGCGGTGGGGGAGGAGGGTAGCCCCTTCGCCTTCGGCCGGGGATACCTGGTGCGCCGCAGCCTGGAGGCGGACCTCGAGGCCATCTTGGACTTCGTGCGGCGGGAGGGCCTAGGGAAGCTTTTGGTGGGCCTCCCCTTGCGCACCGACCTTAAGGAAAGCGCCCAGGCCAAGCGGGTGCTTCCCCTGGTGGAGGCCCTAAGGGCGCAGGGGCTCGAGGTGGAGCTTTGGGACGAGCGCTTCACCACCAAGCTGGCCCAGCGGCGGCTGGCCCACGCCCCCAAGCGGCTACGGCGGGAGAAGGGGAAGCTGGACGAGCTGGCGGCTGTGGTCTTGCTGGAGGACTACCTTGCCCGAAGGCTCTAGGAAGTGGCTCTGGCGTGGGGTTTTAGCCCTTTTCCTCACCTTTGCCCTCCTCTTGGCCTACGCCCTTTGGCTCTTGGGACCCACGGGGAAGGAGGCGGTGGTGCGCATCCCCCGGGGGGCCAAGGGGGCGGAGGTGGCGCGGATTTTGGAGGAGGCGGGGCTCCTGCGCTCGGGCCACCTCTTTTCCGCCTATCTGCGCTTTTCGGGCCGGGAGAGGCGCTTGGTCCCGGGGGTTTACCGCCTAAGGGGGGAAGGGGCCTTCCGCCTGGCCCGCGCCCTCACCGGGGGGGAGAGGCCCTTGACCCTTACCCTCACCTTCCCCGAGGGACAAAGGGCCAAGGACTACGCCCTGAGGCTTTCCCAGGCGGGCTTGGATGGGGAGGGTTTTCTCCGCCTCGTGGAAAACCCGGGGCCCCTGAAGCCCTCCTACGTGGAGGGGAAGACCCTGGAGGGCTTTCTCTTCCCCGCCACCTACACCTTTGACCTCCTCGCCACCCCGGAGGAGGTAGTGCGGGCCCTCCTCCGCCGCTTCGAGGCGGAGCTCACCCCCCCGGTGCGGGCCCTTCTGGCGGAGCGGGACCTTTCCGTCCACGCCTGGGTGACCCTGGCCTCCATCGTGCAGGCGGAGGCGGGAAGCGAGGCGGAGATGCCCTACATCGCCGGGGTCTTCCTCAACCGCCTGGAGCGGGGCATGCCCCTTCAGGCCGACCCCACCGTGGCCTACGCCTTAGGCAAGCGCCTCCCCGAGCTTTCCCGGCCCGCGGGGGATTTCGCCGTGGACTCCCCCTACAACACCTACCGCTACCCGGGCCTTCCCCCAGGCCCCATCGGCAACCCGGGGCGGGCGGCCCTTCTCGCCGTGCTGAACCCGGTGCGCACCGACGGGAAGGGCCGCCCTTACCTCTACTTCTTCCACGCCCAAGGGAAGCTCTTCCTCAACACCGACTTCGCCGGGCACCTCCAGGACCTGGCCCGCCACCGCTACTCCTCCCCGTAGCGGAGGAGCCTTAGCTGGGCGTAGGCGAAGAGCAGGGTGAGGAGGAGGATTACCAAGGTGATGGCGGCGGCGTAGCCCAGGCGGAAGTTTTCAAACCCCGCCTCGTAAAGGTAGTAGCCCAGGACCCGGGTGGCCCCGTAGGGCCCGCCCCGGGTGAGGAGGAAGACGGCGGCGTAGGCCTGGAAGGAAAGGATGGTCCCCACCACCACCAAGAAGGCCACCGCCGGGCGCATGAGGGGGAGGACCACGTAGCGGAAGGCCTCCCCAGGACCCGCCCCGTCCACATAGGCGGCCTCCAGGAGGGTCTTGGGGATGGCCTTGAGCCTAGCCGAGGCCACCAAGACCCCGTAGCCCAGGTGCCGCCAGAGGGTGAAGAGAACCACCATGACCAGGGCCCAGAACCCCTCCCGGTCCCAGGGGGGGATGGGGAGGAACTGGGCCAGGGCGCCGTACTCCGGGGTGAAGAGGGTGTACCAGCTTAGGGTGGCCCCGCCCAGGGTGACGAGGCCGGGGAGGAAGAGGAGGCTCTTGGCCAGGCGCTCGTAGGGCATTCCTTCCAAGGCCACCGCCAGGCCCAGGGAAAGCCCCACGAAGAGGGGCAGGGCGAGGAGCATGAACTTGAGGGTGACCCAGAGGCTTCCCCAGAAGGCGGGGTCCTTGAGGAGGTCTTGGTAGTTCTTGAGCCCCACGGGCTTGGGTTCGGAAAGCCCCGACCACTCCCAGGTGGAAAAGCGGATCACGTCCAAGAAGGGGTAGAGGACGAAGACCCCCAGGGTGAGGAGGGCGGGGAGGGAGAAGAGGACTAAGGGCAGGCGGCGCACGCTAGAAGAGGTAGAGGAGGCTTAGGCGGAAGGGGAAGCGGTCCGAGGTGGCGGCCTCGAGGGCGATGGGCTCCAGGTAAAGCCTAAGCCCAAGGCCCCAGGCCAGGTGCAGCCCGCTTCCCGTCTGGTACCCAAGGCCTAAGGTGCCGGAAAGGGCCCCGCCCGGAAGCTCCAGGCTCGCCACCGGGCCCACGTGGGCCCCCAAGGGGTAGCGCAGGTCCAGCCCGAGGCCCAAGGAGGTGTAGAAGTCCCCAAGCACGAGCCCGGGGAAGAGGTTGGCCTTGAGGAGGGCGTAGACCTCGGGGTTGGGGGAAAGGAGGGCCTCGGCGTCCAAGCCGGTGTCGATGCCCAAAGGGCTGAAGGGCAGGAGGAGGCTTCCTTGCAGGTAGGCGCCCTTATCCGGGGCGTAGCCCACGCCCAGGGTGGTTTCCGGGTAGGCGGGGGCTTGGGCCAGGGCCAGGCCCAGGAGGAGGAGGGAGGCTAAAAGCCGCTTCATATCCCCTCCATCCTACCAGGTAGCATGGGCCCATGCCCGTGGCCTTTTCCGTGGAACCCAGGGAGGGCTTGGTGCCGGCCAAGGAGGTGCCCCTTCTGGTCCTGGTGGGCCTCACCGGGGTGGGGAAGAGCACCCTGGTGCAGGCCCTAAGCCTTCCTGCCCTTCCCGACCGCCGCCAGTTGGTGGACCGCTACGTCCTCCCCCGCTACGGGGCCAAGCCCCCCCTTCCCCGGGAGGAGCGCTTCCGCTACACCCGGCTGTTCCGGGAGGAGTTCCCCGGGGGGGTGGCGGAGGTCCTGGCCCGGGGGTACACCGAGCCCTACCCCCTCCTTCTCTTTGACGGCCTGCGGGGGGAGAAGGAGGTGGCCTTCGCCCTGGAGCACCTGCCTAACGCCCGCTTCGTGGTCCTCCAGGCCAGGGAGGCCACCCGGCTCAAGCGCCTCCTCGCCCGCCAGGACGCCTTTGACCGGGTGGCCCTGGAGGAGGCGGAGCTCCAGGCGCTTAAGGCGCTTGCCCAAGGGGTGCTCGCCCCGGGGGAGCTAGAGGAGGCCTTGGGGCTTGCGCCCCCGGAGGAGGTTCTCGCCAAGCTCAAGATCGTGGCGGAGGAGAAGAAGAACTACGATCCCGAGGGGCCCTTGCGCCTCTTGACGGGCCACCCCCGGGCCCTCCTCCTGGACACCGAGGCCCTTTCCCTCGAGGAGGAGGTGAGGGCGGTGCGGGCCTTCCTTCGGGACCAGGGCCTTTTAGAATGAGCCTCATGCCGACCCTAAAGGACTTCCGCCTCGTTCCCTTCCGCATCCCCTTGAAGGCTCCCTTGCGCTGGGGTAAGTCCTCGGAGATGGCGGTCTTGGAGCATGCCCTTTTGGAGGTGGAGCTCTCCGACGGCTCCCTGGGCCGGGCTGAGGTGGCCATAAGGCCCACCATCTACGGGGAAACCTTAGGCAGCGTGCAGGCGGGGCTCGCCTACCTCGCCCCCAGGCTTAAAGGCCTCGAGGCGGACGACCAGGAGGCCATCCGCGGGGTACTGGAGGCTTTCCCCTACAACTTTGGCCTCAAGGGGGCCCTGGACACCGCCATCTGGGAGGCCTGGGCCCGGAGCGAAGGGGAGGAGCTCCACCAGGTCCTCAAGCCCGCTAAGCACCGGGTGCGGGTGGCCTACATCCTGGGCCTCGGGGGGGAGGAGGAGGTCCTGGAGGACGCCCGGCTGGCCTACGAGGGGGGGGTGAGGGTCTTCAAGGTAAAGGTGGGGCTGGACCTCGAGGCCGACACCCGGCGCCTCCTCCGCCTCAAGGAGGCCTTCCCGGAGGTGGAGCTCTACGCCGACGCCAACGAGGCCCTTTCCCCCCAGGAGGCGGAGCGCTACCTCACCGCCTGGAAGGCCTTGGGCCTCCTCTACGTGGAGGAGCCCTTGCCCATAGAGGAGGTGGAGGCGAGAAGGCGCCTCAAGGAAAAAAAGATCCTCCCCCTCATCGCCGACGATTCCGCCATGACCCCAAGGGACCTCCGGCGGGAACTCCTCTTGGACACCTTTGACATCCTCAACCTCAAGCCCGCCCGCACCGGCATCACCTGGACCCTGGAGATGCTGGCCTTGGCCCGGGAGAAGGGCAAGCGGGCCATGGTGGGCAGCCAAGCCCAAAGCGCTTTTGGCGCCTACCAGTCCGCCCTCCTCGCCTTCCAGCAGGGGGTGACGGAGCCCTCGGAACTCGCCTTCCACCTGAAGGCGGAGGGCGGCTTCTTCTCCTTCCCCGCCTTCCGGGAAGGGTGGCTCTACTGGGAGGACCTGGTGGAAGGCCGCTTGGACGAGGCGGCTTTTGCCCGGTATGCCCTATAGGAGGTCTAGCGCCTCCCGGAAGTCCCGGAGCACCCCTTTGGCCCCCGCTCCCAAGAGGCTTTCCCCCTCGTGCCCCGTGAGGAGGGCGTAGGTGGGGATGCCGGCCCCCACAGCGCTCTTCACCCCGGAAGGGGAGTCCTCGAAGGCCAGGGCCTCTTCCGGGGCCACCCCCAGGCGCTCCAGGGCCACCCGGTAGGGGAGGGGGTCGGGCTTGCCCCGGCCCACCTCCTCGGCGAGGACGAGGAGGGGCGGGCGTAGCCCCAGGGCCCTTAACACGTGGCGGGCGTTTTCCCGGGGGGCGTTGCTGACCACGCCCCAAAGGAGGCCCTTAGCCTCGGCCTTGCGGAGAAGCGCGGGAAGCCCGGGGGTGGGCGCAAGGTTTTGGGCGAGCTGGCGGAAGCGGGCCTCCTTGGCCTCTATGAGCCTTTGCGCCTCTTCCCCTTCTAAGCCCAGGAGGTCTTTCACGATCTCCGGGTTGAGCCTTCCTGAAATCCTTTCCCGGTAAAAGTGGGGGTCCACCTCGAGGCCAAAGGGCCTCAAGACCTCCCGCCAGGCCACCAGGTGAAGGGGGTCGGTGTCCGCCAGGGTACCGTCCAGGTCAAAAAGGAGGGCCTTAGGCATGGACCTCCCTCCGCGCCAGGCCCTGGAGGAGGAGGAAGATCCCCGCCGCCAGGGCCAAAAGCCCCAGGGGAATCCCCCCTTGGGGCAAGAGGGCGAAGAGGGCGGGGATCAGGGTGCTCCCCGCAGCCCCCGCATACATAAGCCCCCCCAGGGCCTTGTGCCCGAAGCGGGCCTGCACCAAGGCGAAGAGGGTGGAGAAGAGGGGCCCCAGGAGGAAGCCCGTGAGGGGGAAGAGCAGGGCGGTGGGGGGGAGGAGGTTGAGGGCGAGGAGCCCCATCACCCCAAGGAGGAGGGCCTTGAGGGCCAAAAGGGGCCTTTGCGCCACCCGCTTCGCCAAGGCGAGCCTTCCCAGGGCCAAAAAGAGCCAGTAAAGGGAAAGGAGGACGCCCCCCAAGGCGGTGGGGTGGCCCAGGGCTTCCAGCCAGACCCGGTTCCAGGTGGCCAAGGAGCCTTCCAGCCCGGTGTACAGGGCCACGGCCAGGAGAAAGGGCCAAAGCCCTCCCGAGGCCTCCCCGGAGGTGCGGGCCACCGTGGGGGCCTTCCAGACCAGGAGGGCGGCGAAGAGGGCGAGAAGTCCCGCCAGGGCCAGGAAGAGGGGGTAGGGCACGAGGGTAAGGGCCAAGGGGGTGAGGACCGCCCCCAGGCCGAAGGCCACGTTCACCCGGTTTAGGAGTTCCACCCGCCTTTCGGGGAAGAGCTCCCCCACCAGGCTGTTGCCGTGGACGTTCATCGTCCCCTCCCCGAGGCCGAGGAAAAAGGCCAGGGCCACCACCCAAGCAAAGCCCGGGGCCCAGGCCACGCCGAACAGGGCGAGCCCCACCAGGCCAAGGGCCAAGGGGAAGAGGGGGTGGCGCCTTTCCCCTTGCGCCAGGCGCACCCCCAGGAGGAGGCCCACAAGGAGGGCGGTGAAGAAGAGGGAAACCTCTTCCCCCACCCCGTACCGGGCCCGCCAAAGGGGCAAGGCCGCCCCCGGCAGGGCCACGATGACCCCCACCAGGAAAAGGGCGAGGAAGGAGCCCCAGAAAAAGCGCACGTTCGCTATTCTCCCCCTTCCTGACCCTTTGGTCAATAATGGAAGGCATGGAGGCCCTCTTGGCCAAAGCCTTGGCGGGGGAAGGCTTCTTCGCCTTTCCCGGCGTCCTCCTGGTGCGGGGACCAGACGCCTTTTCCTTCCTCCAGGGGCAGTGCACCCGCGACCTGAGGCGGCTTTCCGGGCCCGCAGGGGCCTTGTTCCTCAACCACAAGGGGCAGATCGAGGAGGGGGCCACCCTCTTTCCCCACCCGGAGGGCTACCTCCTTGCGCCGTGGGGTAGCCTCGAGGGCCTTTGGCATCGGCTTAAGCGCTACATCGTCTTCGACCAGGTGGAGCTTTTGACGCTTCCCCTCTACCGCCTGATCTATGCCGACGGGCGGGAGGAGGTAGGGGAAGGGGCCGAGGGCGCTTGGCCTGCGGAGCTTTACCCCCTGTACACCCTGCTCAAGGGCCTTCCCCTCCTGGAGGACATCCGGGGGGAGCTGCCCCAGAGCGTGGGCCTCCTCTCCCTGGTGGACTACGGCAAGGGGTGCTACGTGGGCCAGGAGATCATGGCCCGCACCGAGGGCAAGGCGGTGCCCTACCGTCTGGTGGGCCTAAGGGCCTTGGCGGTGGGGGAGGCGCCGGCGGAGCTCCTTTGGGCGGGGAAGCGGGTGGGGGAACTCAAGCGCCTGGAGGCCACCCCCTTTGGCCCCTTGGGCCTGGGGGTGGTGCGGCAGGAGGTGCCCTTCGGGGCCGAGGTGGAAGGGGGCGGGGGGCGCTACCGCCTTGCCCCCCTTCCCTTTGAGGAGGTTGAGGAGGCGGCGTGGAGCGGGCAGAGATCATCGGGGTAGGCACGGAACTCCTTTACGGGGAAACCCTGGACACCAACACGGCGGAGATCGCAAGGAGCCTCAAGCCCTTCGCCCTCAAGGTGGAGCGGACCCTCAGGGTGGCGGATGAGCCCGAGCCCTTGGCCCGGGAGGTGCGGGCGGCTTGGGAGCGGGCGCGGCTTTTGGTGCTCTCGGGGGGGCTCGGCCCCACCCCGGACGACGTGACCCGGGAGGCGGTGGCCCTGGCCCTGGGGGAGCCCTTGGTCCTGGACGAGGCGGTGTTGGCGGAGATCGAGGCCCTCTTCCGCGCCCGGGGGCGGGCCATGCCCGAGGCCAACCGCAAGCAGGCCCTGAAGATCCCCTCCGCCACCTGGCTTAAAAACCCCGTGGGCACCGCCCCCGGCTGGTGGGTGCGCAAGGAGGGCAAGGACCTCATCCTCCTCCCCGGCCCTCCACCCGAGTGGCGGCCCATGTGGCGGGAGGTTTTGCCGGAGCTTGCCCTTCCCCGTAGGCCCTACACCGAGCGGGTCTTCAAGACCTGGGGCATCGGGGAATCGGACATCGTGGAGCGGCTTGGGGAGCTATTCCTCCGGGAAGAGGAGGTGGAGGTGGGCACCTACCCCAAGCTCCACGGGGTGGAGGTGGTGGTGCGGGGCCGGGAGGACCGGGTGGCGGAACTTTCGGAAAGGATTAAGAAAAAACTCCTGCGGGAGATTTGGGGCGAAGGGGACTTGACCCTGGCCGAGGCGGTGAAAAGGCGCATGGAGCTGGAAGGAGCCACCCTGGCCACCATGGAAAGCCTCACGGGGGGGCTCCTTGGGGCGGAGATCACCCGGGTTCCCGGGGCGAGCCGCTTCTACCTGGGGGGCGTGGTATCCTATTCCGTAGGGGCCAAGGCCCGCTTCGGTGTGCCCGAGGAGCTCCTCGCCAAAACGGTTTCCGCCGAAACGGCCAAGGCGATGGCGGAGGCCGCACGGTCCCTTTTCGGCGCCACCTACGCCCTAGCCACCACGGGGGTGGCGGGGCCCGAGCCCCTCGAGGGCGAACCCGTGGGCACGGTCTACGTGGCCCTGGCCACCCCCAAGGGAACCGAGGCTAGGCGCTACCGCTTTCCCGGGGACCGGGAGGCGGTGCGGCTTCGGAGCGTGTACGCCGCTTTGGCCCTTTTGGTGACATGAGGCTTTTCTACGCGGTTTTCCTCCCTGAAGACGTGCGGCGGGCCCTGGTGGAGGCCCAAGGTAAGGTGGCCCGTTACAAGGGCTGGAAGGAGGTGGCGCCGCACCAGCTCCACCTCACCCTCCTCTTTCTGGGGGAAAGGCCGGAAGGCGACCTGGAGGACCTCCTGGCCCTCGGCCACCGCTTGGGGCGCCAGCACCCCCCCTTTCCCGCCCGCATCCGGGGCACGGGCTACTTCCCCAACGAGGGAACCCCCCGGGTCTGGTTCGCCAAGGCGGAAGGGGAGGGGTTTTCCCTCCTGGCCGAGGCCCTGCGGGAAGGGGTAGCGGAGGCCTTGGGGGAAGAGGCCCTTAGGGCGGGCGGGGACAAGCCCTTCAAGCCCCACATCACCCTGGCCCGGCGCAAGGCTCCCGCCCCCAGGGTGCCCCCGGTGGTTTTCGGCCTGGAGTGGCCGGTGACCGAGTTCGCCCTGGTGCGCTCGGAGCTCAAGCCCAAAGGGCCCGTCTACACCATTTTGGAGAAGTTTCCCTTGCGAGGTGAGCATGGACGAGAACAAGAAGAAAGCGCTGGAGAACGCCCTGAAGACCATTGAGAAGGAGTTCGGCAAGGGGGCGGTAATGCGGCTTGGGGAGATGCCCAAGCAGCAGGTGGACGTGATCCCCACGGGCTCCTTGGGCCTGGACCTGGCCTTGGGCATCGGGGGCATCCCCCGGGGCCGGGTGGTGGAGATCTACGGCCCCGAGTCCGGGGGCAAGACCACCTTGGCCCTCACCATCATCGCCCAGGCGCAGAAGCAAGGGGGTGTGGCCGCCTTCGTGGATGCGGAGCACGCCCTAGACCCCCTCTACGCCGCAAGGCTTGGGGTGAAGGTGGAGGACCTCTTGGTTTCCCAGCCGGACACCGGGGAGCAAGCCCTGGAGATCGTGGAGCTTCTCGCCCGCTCCGGGGCGGTGGACGTCATCGTGGTGGACTCCGTGGCCGCTTTGGTGCCCAAGGCGGAGATCGAGGGGGATATGGGGGACGCCCACGTGGGCCTCCAGGCCCGGCTCATGAGCCAGGCCTTGCGCAAGCTCACCGCCGTATTGGCCAAGAGCAACACCGCCGCCATCTTCATCAACCAGGTGCGGGAGAAGGTGGGGGTGATGTACGGCAACCCCGAAACCACCCCTGGGGGGCGGGCCCTCAAGTTCTACGCCAGCGTGCGCTTGGACGTGCGCAAAAGCGGCCAGCCCATCAAGGTGGGGAGCGAGGCGGTGGGCATCAAGGTCAAGGTGAAGGTGGTGAAGAACAAGCTGGCCCCCCCCTTCCGCGAGGCGGAGCTGGAAATCTACTTCGGCAGGGGGTTTGACCCGGTCATGGACCTGGTGAACGTGGCCGTGGCCGCTGGGGTCATCGAGAAGGCGGGGAGTTGGTTCTCCTACGGGGAGCACCGCCTGGGCCAGGGGAAGGAGAAGGCGGCGGACTTCCTGAAGGAGCGGCCCGAGCTCCTGGAGGAAATCCGGGCCAAGGTCCTGGAGCGGGCCGACCAGGTGGTCTTGGCTGCCAGCGAAGAGGGGGAGGAATGAGCCTTCTGGACCTGGTGCTTTTGGCCCTAGTCCTCCTCCTTTTGGCGGCCCTCTTTTTCAGGCGGAAGGGCGAAGACCGCACGGGGGAGGAGGCGAAGGCGGTTTTGGACACCGCCAAGGAGGAGGCGAAGGCCGCTTTAGAGGCCGCCCGCAAGGAGGCTAAGGAGATCCTCGAGGCGGCCCGGCACGAGGCCAAGGTCCTGCGGGAGGAGGCCGAGGCCCGGGCCAAGGCCTTGAAGGCGGAGCTGGAGGCCGAGCTCAAGCGCCGGACCGAGGCGCAAGAGCAGGAGACGAAAAAGCGCTTCGCCGAGGTGGAGGAGCGCCTAAAGGCCGAGCGGGAGGAGTTGAGGGCGGAAAGGGATCGGCTCCGCTCCCTCCAGGAGGAGCTCAAAGCGGAACGGGAGCGCCTCAAGGAGGAAAGGGAGGAGCTTCGCCGGGAAGCGGAAAGGCTTTCCAAGCGGGGTGAGGCCTTGGACGCCCGGGCCCTAAAGCTAGACGCCCTGGAGGAGGCCCTTTCGCAAAAGGAGGCGGCCCTCAAGGCCAAGGAGGCGGAGCTTTCCGAGCGGGAGAAGGAGATAGAAAAAAGGCTTTACCAGGTGGCGGGCCTTTCCCCCGAGGAGGCGCGCAGGCTCATCCTGGAAAAGCTGGACCAGGAGTTGGAGGAGGAAAAGGCCCAAAGGGTTAGGGCCGCCTTGGAGAAGGTGCGCCTCGAGGCCCGGAGGGAGGCGCAGAAGATCCTGGCCCAGGCCATGCAGCGCCAGGCTTCGGAAACCGCCGCACAGCTTGCCGTTTCCGTGGTCCCCATCCCCTCCGACGCCATGAAGGGCCGGATCATCGGCCGGGAAGGGCGGAACATCCGCACCTTTGAGGCCCTCACGGGGGTGGACCTCATCATCGACGACACCCCGGAGGCGGTCCTCCTCTCCTCCTTCAACCCCGTGCGGCGGGAGATCGCCCGCATGGCCTTGGAGGAGCTTCTCAAGGACGGCCGCATCCACCCAAGCCGCATCGAGGAGGTGGTGGAAAAGGCCAAGCAGGAGATGAAGACCTTCATCTACGAAAGGGGCGAGGAGGCGGCCTTGGAGGCTGGGGTGGTGGGGCTTAAGCCTGGCCTCATCCAGCTTCTGGGGCGGCTCCACTTCCGCTCTAGCTACGGCCAAAACGTTCTGAAGCACTCCGTACAGGTGGCCCACCTGGCGGGGATCATGGCGGCGGAGCTCGGTCTGGACGCCGCCATGGCCAAGCGGGCCGGGCTCCTGCACGACATCGGGAAGAGCGTGGACCGGGAGGTGGAAGGGAGCCACGTGGAGATCGGCATCGCCCTGGCTCGGCGCTTCGGGGAGCCCAAGGAGGTCCTTGACGCCATCGCCCACCACCACGACCCGGAGAACGCCGAAACCACCTACGCCGTCTTGGTGGCCGCCGCCGACGCCCTCTCCGCCGCCAGGCCCGGGGCCAGGCGGGAAAGCCTGGAGGAGTATCTGCAGCGCCTCGAGGCCCTGGAGCGCATCGCCCTTTCCTTCCCTGGGGTGGAGACCGCCTTCGCCGTGCAAGCGGGCCGCGAGGTGCGGGTCATCGTCAAGCCGGACAAGATCACCGACGCCAAGGCGGTGCTCCTAGCCCGGGAGATCGCAAGCCGCATCGAGCGGGAGATGAACTATCCGGGGCAAGTCCAAGTGACGGTGGTGCGGGAGAGCCGGGCGGTGGAGTACGCCAGGTGAGCTAGAATAGGGCGATATGCTTCGGGGCGAGGACATCGGGATTGACCTGGGGACGGCCAGCGTCCTCATCTACGTGCGGGGGAAGGGGATCGTCCTCCGCGAACCCTCGGTGATCGCCGTGGTGCAGGGGAAGCGGGAGGTGAAGGCGGTGGGGGCGGAGGCCTATCGGATGCTCGGGCGCACCCCCGGCAACATCGTGGCCGTGCGCCCCTTGAAGGATGGGGTCATCGCCGACTATGCCCTCACGGAAAGGATGCTCCTCCTCTTCCTGCAGAAGGTGCTTTCCCCCATGAGCCGCTTCTTCAAGCCCCGGGTCATGGTGGGGGTGCCCTCTGGGGTCACGGACGTGGAGAGGCGGGCGGTGGTCCAGGCGGTTTCCGCCTTGGCGCAGAAGGTCTACCTCATCGAGGAACCCTTGGCGGCGGCCATCGGGGCCGGCATCAACGTGGCCGAGCCCACGGGGAGCATGGTGGTGGACATCGGGGGTGGTTCCACCGACATCGCCGTCATTTCCTTGGGGGGGATCGTGCGCTCGGAAAGCCTCCGCATCGCCGGGAACGAGATGGACCAGGCCATCATCCGCTACATCCGCCAAAAGTACAACCTCCTCATCGGCGAGCGCACCGCCGAGGAGCTCAAGATCCAGCTGGGCCGGGCCAAGCTCCTCCCCGGGGAGGAGAAGGAGGTGGCGGAGGTCCGGGGGCGGGACCTCATCAGCGGCCTTCCCCGCACCGCAGAAATCCCGGCGGAGGACGTGGCCGAGGCCCTCAAGGAGCCCTTGGAGAAGATCTTCCAGGGGGTGAAGGGGGTGTTGGAAACCACGCCCCCCGAGCTGGCCTCGGACATCTACGAGCGCGGCATCCTCCTCACCGGGGGCGGGGCGCTTCTAAAGAACCTGGACGTGGCCCTGCAGGAGGCCACGGGGGTGCCGGTGGTGGTGGCGGAAAACCCCATTGAGGCCGTGGCCCTGGGCACGGGGAAGGCCTTGGAGATGCTCCACGTCCTCGAGGACACCATCCTCTCCTCCGACGACGTCCTAAGGAGGTGAGGCCTTGGACATCCAGGAGATCCTCAAGCTCCTCCCCCACCGCTACCCCTTCCTCCTGGTGGACCGGATATTGGAGGCGGACGAAAAGCGCTTCCGTGCCTTGAAGAACGTGACCTTCAACGAACCCCACTTCCAAGGGCATTTCCCCGGCTATCCCATCCTGCCAGGGGTCTTGCTCCTCGAGGCCATGGCCCAGGCGGCGGTGGGCACCATCGCCAAGCAACCCGGCTTCAAGCCGGGGGGGCTCGTCTTCCTCGTGGGGGTGGAGGAGGCCCGCTTTAGGAAGCCCGTGGTGCCGGGGGACACCCTCATCCTGGAGGGGGAGCTCCTCCTCTTCCGCCGGGGCCTGGGCAAGGTGGCGGTAAGGGCCTTGGTGGAAGGGGAGGAGCGGGCGAGCGCCACCCTGAGCTTTGCCGTGCGGGAGGGGTGATGGACCTTTCCGCCTACCTCAAGCGGGCCCGGGGCGGGCGGGTGGTGCGCACGGGGTTTTTGGAGCTCGAGGACCAGGCCCTCCTGGAGGCCCAGGCAAAGGCGGAAGGGCTCAAGGTGGCCTTCTTCGGCGGCTTCCCCCTGGCGGAGCGGAAGGTGGCCGTCCTCTACCCCCCCGAGGTGCCGGGCGTCCCGGACCCGGTGGAGGTCTACCTCCTGGAGAAGGAGCCCCCGGACCTGGGGGAGGCCATGGGGGACGTGGAGGCCTGGGAGGAGGGGTATTTGGTGGCCCTGCTTCCCCAGGGGAAAAACGCTCTCCTGGAAGCGGGCTACACCCTGCATCCCGCCCCCGAGGCCGCCTTCAAGGCCACCAAGGGCGTGCGCACCCTGGTGGTCCCCTCCCTGCGGGTGGACGCCTTAGGGGCTAAGGGGTTCGGCGTTTCCCGCAGCTACTTCGTCCAAGGGGTGAAGGCGGGCAAGGTGCGCCTTAGGGGCAAGGTGGCCTCCCCTAAGGACGAGGTGCGCCCTGGGGATACCCTCTTGGCCGAGGGCTTGGGAAGCCTCCGCCTCTTGGAGGTCCTGGGCGCCACCCGCCGGGGCAACGTCAAGGTGCGGGTGGAGGTGGAGAAGGGTTAGGCGTCATTAGTTTGGGTGGGGGGAAGGAGAGAGTGTGAGCCCCCCCACTTGCCATGAAAACGCAAGGGGTAGTAGCATTCAGGCCGTAAGCCCCAAGATATGGGGGGATTGCGGAGGGATTATGGAGCGCTATTTCTTTGACGAGCACGCCCAAGCCATCGCTAAGCGCCAGTATCTCCAGCCCGGGGACGGGGATATTCTGGGCATGTTCCGCCGGGTGGCCCGGGAGATCGCCAAGCCGGAAAAGCCCGAGGAAAGGGCGTACTGGGAGGAGAAGTTCTTTGAGCTCATGAGCTCTAAGCGCTTCTCCCCCGGCGGGCGCATTCTGGCCGGGGCGGGCACCGCCCACGGCAACCTCCTCAACTGCTTCGTGCAGGGGGCCACGGAAAACCCTCCCGAAAGCTTTGCGGGCATCATGGAGGTGGCCAAAAAGCTCGCCTTGGTCACCAAGGTGGGCGGGGGAAACGGGGTGAACCTGGACCCCTACCGCTCCCGGGGCACGAGGAAGCGCCGGGCGGTGCAGGGGGTGGCTTACCTCTCCGCAGGCCATCCCGACGTGGAGGACTTCATCCGCGGCCTCATGCGCCCCCCCATCAACCCCGATGGCCCCAAGGAGGAGATCGCCCTCAAGAACTTCGCCCGGGTGGTCTACGGGGAGGTTTCCCCCGAGCTTAAAGCGTTGGCGGAGCGCTACGGGGTGGCCGTGGTCCAGGAGCCTCCGCAAGACGCCATCCGGGTGCCCGACGATATGGGGGGCATCGTGGAGGCCGCCAGGGAGGCGGCGGACCGGGCCCGGCGGGGGCTTGTGCCCCACGTGGACTTCTCCCTCCTTCGGCCCGAAGGCGCTCCCATCCGGGGAAGCGGCGGGACCAGCTCCGGCCCCGTGAGCTTCCTCTTTGAAATCTTTGACAACTTCCTGGAGTGGGCGGCCTTGGGGGCGGAGGAGGCGGGCCCCGTGGCTACCCTGCGCTACGTCTACGCCCCCGTGCTCCGGGTGGTGCGGCAGGGGGGGTGCCTCCATCCGGACACCTTGGTGCACACGGACCGGGGCACCTTGCGTCTTCGCGAGCTTGTGGACCCCTTCCGGCGGGGCTGGCAACGCCACACCCTAAGCGTGGCCACCGATGAGGGATGGCGGCCAAGCCCCGAGGGGTACAACAACGGCGTAGCCCCCACCCTCCGGGTGGTGTTGGAAAACGGCCTCGAGGTCCAAGGAACCCCTAACCACAAGCTCAAGGTCCTCCGGGAGGACGGAACGCGGGCGTGGATGGAGCTCCAGGAGCTTAAGCCCGGGGACTGGGTCATCTGGGTGCTGGATGAGCACACGGGCACCCCGGTCCAACTCGCCCCCTTGGACGAGGCCTTCCACCCCAACGCCAACCCCATCCGCACCCCAGAGGTGCTCACCGAAGACCTGGCTTTCCTCCTTGGGTTCTTCTTCGGGGAGGGCTTCGTGAGCGGGGACCGCATTGGGTTTTCCGTTCACGAGGAAGAGCCCATGCGGGCGGAGGTCAAGCGTCTCTTCCGCGAACTCTTTGGACTGGAGCTCCGGGAAGAGAGGAAACCCGGAGACCGGAGCGTTACCCTGGTGGTTCGGAGCCGTCCCCTGGTCACCTGGCTCCGGAAGAACGGCCTGCTTAAGGGGAAGGCACAGGAGTTGGAGGTCCCGAGGGCCATCCGCCAAAGCCCTCGCCCCGTCCTCGCCGCCTTCCTCCGGGGCCTCTTTGAGGCCGATGGCACCGTGACTGCAGGCTATCCCATGCTGGTTACCGCCTCCAAGCGCCTGGCCCAGGACGTGATGGTCCTCCTGGGAGGGCTTGGCATCCCTTCCAAGCTCCTCCGCTACAACCCCCGCCCCGGGCGCTTCTCCAAGGCTGAGCACTACCGGGTCCGGGTGGTGACCGCCAAGGGCCTGGAGCGGTACCTGGAAAGGATTGGGGTGCCTCAAGGCTCCCGCCTCGAGGCCCTTTACGGAAGCCGGCCCGACACGCGCCGAGAGTCTAGCTGGCCCTTACCCCACGCCGAAGTTCTCTTGAGGCCCCTCCTGGAGGTGGCGGGAAAGGGCAGGAAAGGCCATGCTTCTCCCTACACCCCCTTGCGCAAGGACCTTCTCCGGTATCTCCGGGGCGAGCGCCAGCTCACCGCCACGGGGTACACCCTGGTCCAGGAGAAGGCCCTAAGCTTGGGCTTGGAGGCCGAGCCCTTCGCCTTCAACGAGTACTACGTGCGGGTGGCGGCCGTGGAACCGGGGGGGGAGATCCTTACCCTGGACCTTTCGGTGGAGGGCAACCACACCTACCTGGCCAACGGCCTGGTGAGCCACAACACCCGCCGCGGCGCTGGCATGGCCACCCTCGCCCTCGAGCACCCCGACCTATTGGACTTCCTCACCGCCAAGGACCTGGACCGGGAGAAGGCGGAGGGGGATATCTCCACCTTCAACATCTCCGTTTTGGTGAGCGATGCCTTCATGCGGGCTTTGGAGCAGGACGCCCTTTGGCCCGTCACCCCTGTGGAGGTCCCCGGCAAGTACTACCCCTACCCCCTGGAGGGCCCCTACACCGGGAAGGTGCCCGAGCTTCCCGAGCGGGAGGACGGGGCCAAGCCCATTCCCCTTTACGAGGGGAAGGTGCCCGCCCGCTGGCTCTGGCACGAGATCGCCTGGCACGCCTGGGCCACGGGGGAGCCGGGGCTCATCTTCGTGGACCGGGTCAACGCCCTTTCGGCCCTGAAGGGGTTGGGGGAGCGCTACCAGATCCGTTCCACCAACCCCTGCTTCGTGGGGTCCACCCGGGTGCCCACGGAGTACGGCTTGGTGCCCATCGCCGAGCTGGCGGAGAAGCCGGAAGGCTTTTTCCTGGTCACGGATAACCGGGCTCCCTTTGGGGGTATGGGCCGGCCCATGCCTTATGAAGGCACCACGGTGCGCCGGGCGGCCAAGGCCTTCTTCACCGGGGTGAAGCCAGTGGTCCGCTTGAGGACGCGGGAGGGGCTAGAGCTCACCCTTACCCCCGACCACCTGGTCCTTACCCTCGAGGGCTACCGGGAAGCGGGTAGCCTCCGTCCGGGCGATCGGATTCTGGTCCAAAGCGGAGAGGGCCTATTCCCCAAGGAGGTGGTCCTCCCGGCCCCCGCCTTGGCCGTGGTGCGGGAGCGGGTGGCCATTGCTGGAAGCCGGAGCGGGGTGGGAAGGGCCGATGTGCGGGCCCGGTACGCCAACCTTCCCACCCAGTGGAGCCGGGAGCTGGGCGTGGCCTTGGGGTGGCTTGTGGGGGATGGCTACCTGCGGGAAGACGGGGTGGGCTTTTACTTCTCCCAGGAGGATTTCCAAGCCCTTGGTTGGCTTGTGGACCTCCTTCGAGATTGGTTGGGCGGAGGAACCCTCCAGAAAACCTTCTCCAACACCTACCACCTGCACTTTAAGCGTATACCTGCTGAGTTCTTCCAGGCCCTTGGGGTCAAGGTGGCCAAGGCCATGGAGAAGCGGGTTCCTGAAAGCCTTTTCCGGGCTCCTCGGGAGGCGGTGGTGGGCTTCCTCCAGGGGCTCTTTAGCGCCGATGGCTCGGTCCAGATAAACCCGGGCAAACGAGATGCCACGGTGCGCTTGGCCTCCTCTAGCCCGGCTTTGCTGCAAGATGTGCAGCTCCTTCTGCTAAACCTCGGCATCTTCGGCAGGATTTATCGGCGCCGCCCCCGGGGGGAAAAGCTCCTTCCCAACGGACGAGGCGGGGTAAAGGCGTACGAGGTAGCGGAGCAGTACGAGCTCGTCCTGGGGGGTAGGAACCGCGACCGTTTCGCTGAGGTGGTGGGCTTTTTGCAGGAGGCGAAGCAGGCGAGGCTTCGCGCCTACCTTCAAGACCGCCCTCGAGGGAGTTACCGCAAGCCTTTTGTGGCGGTGGTGGAGTCCCTCGAAACCTTGGGGGAAGCCCCCGTGTACGACCTCACCGAACCCGTGACCCATAGCCTCATCGCTAACGGCTTGGTCTGCCACAACTGCGGTGAAATCCCCCTCACCGTGGGCGAGCCCTGCGACCTGGGCGCTTTGAACCTCGCCGCCTACGTGAAGGACGGGGAGTTCCAGATGGAAGCCTTCCGCCAGGACGTGCGCACGGCCATCCGCTTCCTGGATAACGTCCTGGACGTGAACCGCTTCGCCCTTCCCGACAACGAGGAGGCGGCCAAGAAGCTCAGGAGGCTTGGGCTTGGGGTCATGGGCCTCGCCGACATGCTCATCCGCTTGGGCCTCCCCTACGATTCCGAGGCGGCCCGGGAGAAGGTCTACGAGATCGTTTCCGCCATGCGGGAGGAGGCCATAAAGGCCTCGGAAGCCTTGGCCGAGGAACGGGGGGTCTTCCCCCTCTACGAGGCGCACCGGGAGTACTTCGAGGCCCTGGGCGTGAAGCCCCGGCGCAACGTGGCCGTCCTCACCGTGGCCCCCACGGGCACCACCAGCATGCTCATGGGGGTTTCTAGCGGCATCGAGCCCGTCTTCAGCCCCTTCGTCTGGCGCAGGATCGGCGGGGAGTACAAGCCCCTCCTCCACCCCCTCTTCGTGGAGCTCATGGAGGGCTATCCGCCTGCCCCTGGCTACGAGAAGGACGGCAAGTGGGACTGGGACAAGATCATCGAGGAGATCCAGAAGGACGGGCACGGCTCGGTGCAGAACCTCCCCTTCGTGCCCGAGGCCATCCGTAAGGTCTTCCGTTGCGCCCACGACATCCACCCCCTGGACCACGTGCGCATGCAAGGGGTGGTGCAACGGGCCTTCGACGCCGAGGGGTACGCCGCCAACTCCCTCTCCAAATGCCTTGCCAAGGGCACCTTGATACCTACTTCCCGCGGGCTTATCCCTGTGGAAGAGATTGCCCCACCTCATCCCGAGGACACGTTTGTTCCCGTGGAGGGCCTCTACACGGCGGAAGGCTACCGCATCACCGCCCACTACTTTGCCGGGAAGAAGCGGGGGGTTCGGGTGCGTCTGGACAACGGCTCCGAGCTTGTAGGGGCTTGGGAAAGCCACCGCGTCCTCACCCCAGAAGGTTGGCGCCTCATGCGGGACCTGAAGCCGGGGGATCTCGTGTTGGGGAAGTTGGTGCCTTCCCATGGCCCTGGAGGCGCTCCCATCCCCTTGGACCTTCCTCGCCGCACCGACGCCAAGCCCCTTCCCCTGCCCGAAAGGATGAGCCCGGAGTTGGCCCTTTTCCTGGGCATGTTGGCGGCGGATGGAGCCACGGTAGAGCGCACGGGCTTTGTGGGAATCGCCACCAAGAGCCCGGAGGTGGAGGCGGTTTTCCGCGAAGTGGCTTATAAGCTCTTCGGCGTGGAGCCCAAAGTCACCCTGGACAAGCGCACGGGGGTGCGAAACCTTTACCTGCTTTCTAGGCGCTTGGCCCGCTACGTGGAGGCCTTGATCGGCAAGGGGGCCAAGGGGAAGCGGGTGCCCTCCCAGATCCTCCAGGGGAGCCCCGAGGAGAAGCTGGCCTTCCTCCGGGGGTTGACCTTGGACGGGTACGCCCGTCAGGACCTGGGCCTCATCCTTTACGAGGGCAAGAGCCGCCGGCTCGCCTACGAGGCCGCCGAGGTGGCCCGCAGCTTCGGGTTGCCCTTGGTGTACCAAGGCCGCAAGAAGGTGAAGGCGTCCAAGGAGACGTATTTTGTCCACTCGGTGGTGGTTTCGGGCCCCCTTCAGGAGTTGGTGGAGCCCATAGAAAGCCACAAGCGCATTCCCCGGGTGGACAAGCAGTATAGGGTCTTCGTGCCCGAGGAGGTTCTGGCCGCTACCCAGGTGGGGGTGCATCATCCCGGCTACCGGAACCTGAAATCGGTGCGGGATAGAGGGGTATCCCACGTGTACAACCGCACGGCGGATCGTTTGGGTTGGCCCACGGAGGTTCTGGCCTTCCGGGTGGTGGCGGTGGAGGATGCGGGCGAGGTGGAGATGTACGACATAGAGGTGGAGGACGTCCACCGCTATGTGGTGAACGGCATCATCTCCCACAACACTATCAACCTGCCCCACGAGGCCACGGTGGCCGATGTGGAGGCCGCCTACACGGAGGCCTACCGCACGGGGTGCAAGGGGATCACGGTCTACCGCGACGGCTCGCGGGAGTTCCAGGTGCTCACGGTGAAGAAGGAGGCGAAGGAGGTAAAAGAGGTAAAAGAGGTAAAAGAGGAGAAGGCGCCCGAAGGGGAACCTCAGGTGGCCCCGGCCAGGGAGCCAGGGGGTCCCGTCTACGAGCGCCCGGGCCGCCTCATGGGCTTCACCGATATGGTCAAGCTCCTCTCCCCCGAAGGGACCAAGCGGAGCTTCCTCGTCACGGTGAACCTCCTGGGGGACAGGCCCATCGAGGTCATCCTCACCTCGGGCAAGGCGGGGGACGAGGCCAACGCCGACAGCGAAGCCCTGGGCCGGGTGGTGTCCATCGCCCTGCAGTACGGGGTTCCCCCCGAGGCCATCGTCCGCACCCTTAGGGGCATCAACGGGGGGCTTTACGGCACCTACCAGGGGCGGCTTGTCTCCAGCAAGGCCGACCTCATCGCCGTGGCCCTGGAAACCATCCCCCAGGCCTTCAAAGGGGCGGCCGAGGCGGCGGAGCCCCTGCCGAGCCTCTCGGGCGGGGGCCTGGCCCTGCCCGGGGCCCTCCCTTGCCCGGTTTGCGGGGAGAGGGCTTTGGTGCGGGAGGAGGGTTGCTACAAGTGCCAGGCCTGTGGCTACTCCAAGTGCGGCTAGGGTGAGGCCGTGGTGCGGGTGAAGATCTGCGGCCTCACCCGCCTCGAGGACGCCCTCCTGGCCGAGGATCTCGGGGCCCACGCCCTGGGTTTCGTCCTCGCCCCGGGCTCGCCCCGGGGGGTTTCGCCCCCAAGGGTGCGGGAGATAGCCGCAGCCCTGGGGCCCTTGGTGGTGCGGGTGGGGGTCTTCCGGGACCAAGCCCCGGAGGAGGTGCTTCGCCTCATGGAGGAGGCCCGGCTCCAGGTGGCCCAGCTCCACGGAAAAGAGCCCCCGGAGTGGGCGGAGGCGGTGGGGCGCTTCTATCCCGTGATCAAGGCCTTTTCCCTGGAAGGCCCCGCCGACCCTGCCTGGGCCGGCTACCCCGCCTGGGCCCTCCTCCTGGATAGCCCCCGGCCCGGCAGCGGCCAGGCCTACCCCCGGGCCTGGGCCGAGCCCCTCCTGGCCACGGGGAAGCGGGTGATCCTGGCCGGGGGGATCACCCCGGAAAACGCCCCCCAGGCCCTGGCCCTCCGCCCCTACGCCATCGACCTGGCAAGCGGGGTGGAGGAGGCCCCGGGGGTGAAGAGCCCAAAAAGGCTCGAGGCCCTCTTCGCCCAAGTGCGGGCCTTTATGATGGGGGTGTGAAGGGCCACCCCTTTTACCCCTATCTAGAGGCCCTCTTGCAGGCGGCGAGCCTGGCCCAGGGCATCCACGCCTACTACCTGGCCAAGGGCTTCACCCAGGGGACCAAGTCCGGCCCCACGGACCTGGTGACCCAGGCGGACCGGGAGGCGGAGGCGGCCATCAAGGACCTCCTCCTTTCCCGCTTCCCCGAGGCGGGGTTCTTGGGGGAGGAGGGGGGAAGCGAGGGCGGAAAGGCCCTCCGCTTCATCGTGGACCCCTTGGACGGCACGGTGAACTACGCCCACGGCTTCCCCTTTTACGGGGTTTCCTTGGCCCTGGAGGTGGAAGGGGTCATCCAGGTGGGGGTGGTGCAGGACACCGCCCGGGGAGAAACCTTCTACGCCCTCCGGGGTGGGGGGGCCTACCTGGACGGGCGGCCCCTCCGGGTCACGGAGCGGGGGGAGCTTTTGGGAAGCCTCCTCGCCACGGGCTTCCCCTACGATGTGGCCAAGGACCCCGAGAACCTCACCTATTTCGCCCGCGCCCTGAGGCGGGGGCTGTTGGTGCGGCGGCCGGGAGCGGCGGCCTTGGACCTGGCCTACGTGGCCGCAGGGCGTCTGGAGGGCTTCTGGGAGGTGAAGCTCAACCCCTGGGACGTGGCGGCGGGGTGGCTTCTGGTGGAGGAGGCGGGGGGGCGGGTGACGGACCTGGAGGGGAGGCCCTACCGCCTGGGCCACCGCTACATCGTGGCCACCAACGGGCGCATCCACGAGGCTTTGCTCCGGGTGCTCCGGGAAGACTAGAATGGGGGCATGGACCTAGAGGCCAAGAAGAAGGTCCTGAGAAGCTTCACCTACGGGCTTTACGTCCTCACCGCCAGGGACGGCGAGGAGTACGCTGCCGGCACGGTGAACTGGGTGACCCAAGCCTCCTTCACCCCGCCCCTCATCGCCCTTGGGGTGAAGCGGGATAGCCGCCTCCACGCCCTCATAGAGCGCACGGGGAGGCTCGCCCTCATGACCTTGGCCGCAGACCAAAAGGCCATCGCCCAGGACTTCTTCAAGCCCACGCAAAGGGAGGGGGACACCCTAAACGGCCACCCCTTCGTCCCCTCCCCCACCTTCGGCCTGCCCCTCCTCACCGAGCTTCCCTATTGGCTCGAGGCCGAAGTACGCCACCTCTATCCCGGGGGGGACCACAGCCTGGTGGTGGCGGAGGTGGTGGAGGCGGGGGTGCGGTACGAGGCCAAGCCCCTGGTGATGTGGGACACGGGTTGGTTCTACGGGGGCTAGGCCTGGCAGCGGGGGCAGAAGTGGGTGCTCCTGCCCCCCACCACCTCCCGCCGGATGGGTCCGCCGCAGGCGGGGCAGGGGAGGCCAGACCGCCCGTAGACGGCGTGGCGCTCGTGAAAGCTACCCGGAAGCCCGTCCGGCTGCCGGTAGCTTTGGTCGGAGAGCGTGCTTCCCCCTAGGGCCACCGCCTCGGACAACACCTCCCTTAGCGCCCGGTAAAGCCTTTCCCCCTCGGCGGCGCTTAGGGATGAGGCCCGCCGCAGGGGGCTTAGCCGGGCCCGGAAGAGGGCCTCGTCGGCGTAGATGTTCCCCACCCCCGCCGCCAGGGTCTGGTCCAGGAGGAGGGCCTTGAGGGGCCTTTGGCTCCGGGCCAGGCCCTGGAGGAAGCCCGTGAGGGTGAAGGCCTCGGAGAGGGGCTCGGGGCCGAGGCGGTTTAGGAGGGGGATTTCCCGGTAGTCCCCCTGCCGCACCACGAGGATGCGGCCAAAGCGCCGGGGGTCGTGGAAGTGGAGGCGTAACCCCTCCAGCTCCCAGGTGAGGCGGGTATGGGGGGTGAGCTCCAGGCGGAACCCCCCGGTCATCCCCAGGTGCACCACCATCTCCAGGCCCTGGGAGAGGGCGAAGAGGAGGAACTTCCCCCGGCGGCCGATCCCCTCCACCCGCTTTTCCACCGCCTCCTCCACGTTGCGGTAGCGCTCCGGGTCCCGGTGGCGCACCGCCAGGACCCGCCTTCCCAAGACCAGGGGGAGGAGGCGCCTCCGGGTGGTTTCCACCTCGGGAAGCTCAGGCACGGGGCCTCCGCGCCGCCAGGAAGCGGTAGAGCCTATCTCCCAAGCCCCAGGGCTTTAGGAGGAGGAGGAAGGGGTAGAGGGGGAGGAGAAGGGGCAGGCGGCGGGCCAGGTGGAGGAGGGCCCCGTAGCCGCGGTAGACCCTTCTCCCCTCCAGGACGTGGAGCTCCCGGAGGAGGTCCTCGGGGTCCAGGTCCCGGGCCGCTTGGAGGGGCTCCACCCTAAGGCCTCGCCCCAGGTCTAGGGCCTTAAGGACCCCGCCCAAGGCCCGGCAGTAAGGGCACTGGGCGTCAATCAGCACCCGCATGGGCCTCCACGGGGACGGGCTCCCCCTTCTCGTTCACCGCCACGTAGGTAAGGGTGCCCTTGGTGGCCAAGGTCCGGCCGTTTTCCTGGCCGAAGCGCTCCTTGTAGACCTCCACTTCCACGGTTAAGGAGGTACGCCCCACCCGCACCACCCGGGCCACCACCTCCAGGAGGTCCCCCGTGCGGATGGGAACCTTGAACTCCACGCTCCCCACCGCCACGGTGACCACGGGCTTCTTGGCGTAGCGGGCGGCGGCGTAGGAGCCCACCTTGTCCATCAGGCCCAGGACGAAGCCGCCAAAAGCCGCCCCCAAGGGGTTGGTGTGCTCGGGGAAGACGAGCTCGAGGGTCCGCGCCTCCATGCCCTTAGCCTACAGGAGGGCGTCCGTGAGGCGGGCCATCTCCTCGTCCTTCGCCGTGATGCCCCCGGCGCTGTGGGTCCACCACTCCACCTCCACCCTGCCCCACTCCACGGTGAGGCGGGGGTGGTGCCCCTGGGCCTCGGCCAGCTCTCCCACCCGGTTGGCGAAGGCCAGGGCCTCCCGGAAGTCCTTGAAGCGGAAGACCTTGGCGAGCCGCTTGGGGTTTTCCCGCACCTCCCAGTCCATGCCCTAAGGGTAAAGCGAAACCCCCCGGGCCATTGTGCCCGGGGGCCTTTTGGTTGCGGGGGCGGGATTTGAACCCGCGACCTTCGGGTTATGAGCCCGACGAGCTACCAGGCTGCTCCACCCCGCGTCGCCATCCTTAACTATAGTGAAGGATGGCACCTTTGTCAAGGAGGGCGGGGCTTGCCTTGCAAACTCCACCAAAGAGCGTTGACCCTTTGACCTAGCCGCCCCAGAATAGGAAGGGTGCGCGCTGCCTTCCGCACCTTAGGGTGCAAGGTCAACCAGGTGGAAACCGAAGCCCTCTTGGGCTTTCTTAAGGCGTTGGAGCCCCAGGTGGTGCCCCTGGAGGAGGGGGCCGACCTCGTGGTCATCAACACCTGTGCCGTCACCACCACCGCCGAGGCGGACGCCAGGAAGGAGGTCCGCCGGGCCCGGCGGGCCAACCCCAACGCCTTCATCGTGGTCACGGGGTGCTACGCCGAGCTCGCCCCCGAGCAAATCCGGGAGCTGGGGGCGGACGTGGTGGTGCCCAATAGCCGTAAGGCGGAGCTTCCCAAGGTCATCCTGGAGCACTTCGGCCTCCCCTCGGACCCCATCACCACCCCTCCCAACGAGTTCTGGGGGGCGGGGGAAAGGGGGCTTTTAAATAGCCGGGTGCGGGCCTTTTTGAAGGTGCAAGACGGCTGCCAGGTGGGGTGCGCCTACTGCATCATCCCGAGACTTCGCGGCAAGGAGCGCCACCGGGACCACCAGGACGCCTTGGCTGAAGCGGAGGCCCTGCTAAGGATGGGCATCAAGGAAATCGTCCTCACCGGGGTGCGCCTGGGGAGCTACCGGGGGCATCCTAAGGGCATCGCCGGGCTCGTGGAGGACCTTTACCACCTGGGGGCCAAGGTGCGGCTTTCCTCCATAGAGCCCGAGGACACGGGGGAGGACCTCCTCAGGGTCATCGCCCGCTACGCCCCTGCGGTCCGGCCCCACCTGCACCTTTCCTTGCAGACGGGTTCGGACCGGCTCCTTAAGCTCATGGGCCGCCGCTACGACAAGGCTTACTACCGAAGCCTGGTGCAAAGGGCCTACGAGCTCATCCCGGGCTTCGCCCTCACCACCGACGTCATCGCTGGCCTGCCCACGGAAACCGAGGAGGAGCACCGGGAAACCCTGGCTTTCCTGGAAGAGCTGAGGCCCACCCGGGTCCACGCCTTCACCTACACCCCAAGGCCCAAGACCCGGGCCGCCTCCATGCCCCAGGTGCCCCCGGAGGTGCGCAAGCGCCGCACCAAGGAGCTCATCGCCTTGGCCCAGCGCCTGGCGGAAGAGCGCCTGAGGCCCAAGCTGGGGGGGGAGGTGGAGGTCTTGGTGGAGCGCCTTCAAGGCGGGCACGCCCTGGGCCACACCCCCGACTACTACGAAGCCCGCCTCACGGGCTCGGCCCGTCCAGGAGATACCGTTTGGGCCCGGGTGGAAGGGGTGGAAGGGTACACCCTCCTGGGCCAGGTGGTGGGGATCAAAGAGGGGCTTTTGGAGCTCCCCATAAGGTAGACTTTTCCCATGGACTGCGTGTTTTGCCGCATCATCCGGGGGGAGCTTCCCTCGCGCAAGGTCTACGAGGACGAAGCGTTTGTGGCCTTCCACGACATCCGGCCCAAGGCGCCGGTGCACGTTCTGGTGGTGCCCAAGGAGCACGTGGAGAAGCTTTCCGACTACCCCGATAACGAAGAGGGGGAAAGGAAGCTTGGGGCTTTGTTCCGCACCGCCAACCGGGTGGCGCGGCTCCTAGGGCTTCCCGGCTACAAGGTCCAGGTGCACGTGGGGGAGAAGGGCGGTCAGGAGGTCTTCCACGTGCACGTGCACGTTATGGGGAGCCCCGCTTGAGAAGAAAGCGGTCCAGCACCCGGCCTTCAGGGTCTAGGGCGTAGCCTTGGAGGGTGGTTTCCGTGGCCTCCAAGAACAGGGCGTGGTGGGCCACGTTCAGGGACTGGCTGAAGGGGAGGGGCACCCGGGTGGGGTAAAGAGGGGCGCCCCCGCCCCCCAGAACCAGGTGGGTGGTGGGTCCCACCCGGAGCCTTTCGTAGTGGTGGTCGTGCCCGGCCAGGACCAGGGGGACTTCCGCGCGGCGCAAAAGGGGCTCCAGCAGGCTCCGCAAGAGGGGGCTTCCCCCGTGCAGGCCGGACGAGTAAAGGGGGCGGTGTAGGACCACGACCCGCCAAGGGGCGGAGGAGGTGGCCAGGGCCTCTTGTAGCCAAGCCTTTTGCTCCCGAAGAGAGGCTTCGGTGTACAGGAAAAAGAACTCTAGGGCGCCAAGGCGTAGGCGGTAGAAGGGTTTGGCTAGGCCAAAGCGTCGGAGCTGCTGGGCTAAGGCGGGGGCGTCGTGGTTGCCAAAGGCCGGGTAGAGGGGCAGGGTGGGGAGGTCCTGGAGAAACCGCTCCACCACTTGGCCCCGGGGGTAGAAGTTGTCCCCCACGGTGAGGAGGGCCAGGAGGGGCTGTTTTCCGTGTGCGTTCCGCAGAAGGGCCGCCACCTGGACCCTTCCTGGGGTATCGGCCCCCCAGTCGCCGAAGACCGCCACCCGGGCTGCGTGGGCCTGGAGGAGGAAGAGGAGGGCGAGGAGGGCCCGGAACACGGGCTAGGCTTCCGCTGCCCCGTGGGGCTTGAGGCTTGCCTCCTCCACCCCTGCCTTCTCCACCACGTCCTCCGCCACCAGGATGGGGGCTCCCACCCGGAGGGCCAGGGCCATGGCGTCGGAGGGGCGGGCGTCCACCTCTAGCTCAATCCCCCGGTGTTCCAGGATGAGCCGGGCGTAAAAGGTGCCGTCTTTCAGATCGGTGATCTCCACCCGCTTGAGCTTTCCCTGGAGCATGTCCATCACGGACAGGAGAAGGTCTGGGGTGAGGGGGCGGGGAGGCTTTTCCCCTTGCAGGGCCACCACGATGTGGTGGGCCTCGAGGGGACCAATCACAATGGGAAGGAGCTTGTCGTTCTCCGTCCTGAGCAGGACCACCACGCTGCCGTTTTGCGGGTCCACGCCCAGGGTTTCAATCTTGGCGTGTAGCATACTTTGAGTATAGACTGGCGGCGTGAGGACCTACCCTGTGGAGATCGCCGGGGTCAAGCGGGAGCTTCCCATCGTCCAGGTGGGCCCGGACGTGGCCGTGGCCCTTTTGAACCTCTTGGGGGACACCGAGCTCACCGAGGCCGCCGCCGAGGAGTTGGCCAAGCGCCTCCCTTCCGAGGTGGAGACCCTGGTCACCCCAGAGGTCAAGGCGGTGCCCTTGGCCCACGCCCTTTCCCGCATCACGGGGAAGCCCTACGTGGTGGCCCGCAAGACGGAGAAGCCCTACATGATCAACCCCGTGAGCCGCCAGGTGCTCTCCATCACCACGGGCAAGCCCCAGCTTTTGGTGCTGGACGGAGCCGATGTTCCCCTCATCCGGGGGAAGAAGGTGGCCATCGTGGACGATGTGGTTTCCACCGGCTCCACCCTTTCTGGGCTGAGGGAGCTCATCGAGAGCGTGGGGGGGCAGGTGGTGGCGGTCCTGGCGGTCTTCACCGAGGGCACGCCCAGGCAGGACGTCATCGCCCTGGGCCACCTGCCCCTTTTTAAGCCGGAGTAGGAGGGCTTTATGGAAACCTATCCCATCGCCATCGGCGGCGTAACCCGGCATGTGCCCCTGATTGAGCCCCTACCGGGGCGGCGCATCCCCTTGGTGGAGTTTTTGGGGGACCCGGAACTGGTGCGGGCCGCGGCCTTGGCCCTTAGGCCCTTGGTGCCCAAGGAAACCGAGGTTCTCTTCACCACGGAAACGAGCCCCATCCCCCTCACCCACGTGTTGGCGGAGGAGATGGGCCTGCCCTACGTGGTGGCCCGCCGCCGCCGCCGCCCCTACATGGAAGACCCCATCATCCAGGAGGTGCAGACCCTCACCCTCGGGGTGGGGGAGGTGCTTTGGTTGGACCGCCGCTTCGCCGAAAAGCTCTTGAACCAGAAGGTGGCCCTTATTTCCGACGTGGTTTCTAGCGGCGAAACCATGCGGGCCATGGAGCGCATGGTTCAAAGGGCCGGGGGACGGGTGGTGGCGCGCTTGGCTGCCTTCCGCCAGGGAAGCCCGGCCTTGGATGTGATTACCGTGGCGGAGCTACCAGTGCTGTAGCCGCGTACATCTCCGCCCGGAGGCCGAGCCTCCGGGCGGTTTCCACGTTCTCGGGATCGTCGTCCAGGTAGAGGGTTTCCTCTGGGGAGAGGCCTAGGCCCTTTAAGGCCAGCAGAAAAGCCCTGGGGTCTGGTTTGGCCACCCCTAGGGCGCAGGAGGCGAAGAACCCGTCCACGTACCGGTCCAGGCCGTGGTAGGCCAGGCTTTCCTTAAGGCTTGGCAGGGTGTTGGAGAGCACCCCCACCTTGAACCCCCGCGCCTTTAGGTCCTGAAGGAGGGCTTCGGCGCCCGGGGCTTGGCGCATGAAGTGGTAGTAGCGGAGACCTTTAAGCCGCTTTGGGGGCAGGCCGAGGTCCTTGGCGGCCTTGTGGGCCAGGGTTTGGAAGAAGCGGGCTTCCTCTTTCAAGGTGCGCACCTTGAGCCAACGCACCGCCTCGAGGATTTCCCGCATGACCCAGGCCAGCACCGCCAGGGTTTTTTCCAGGCCTGGCCCCTGGGCGGCCAGCTCCAAAGCCTTCTTGTAAAGGGCCTCCTCGTCCATGAGGAGGAGTACCCCGTCCCGGTCCAACAAGGCCCCCCGCATGGGGCGAGTTTAGCACCCCCACCCGAGGAAGCGGGGTCAGGCGACCCGCCATACCCCCTTTTCCGTGGCCAGGTGCGTCATGGGCACGTCCCAGGGGTCCCGGGGGAGGTGGGGAAGGAGCAGGGCTTCCGGCGCCACCCCCAAGCGGGCGGCTTCCAGTTTGGCCAGGAAGCGGTCGTAAAACCCCTTGCCGTGCCCCAGACGGAAGCCTTCCCGGTCAAAGGCCAGGCCCGGGACCACCACCAGGTCTAACGCCCCCGGGTCCACGGGGGGCGTGGTGGGCTCCAAGAGGCCAAAGGGGCCTGGGGCCAGGGGGCCCAAGGGGTGCACGGAAAGCTCCTCCCCCGCCACCTTGGGCAGGTAGTAGCGGGCTGGGTATTGCTCCGTTAGGGCGAGGAGGTCCAGCTCGTGGGGCAAGGGGTGGTAGAGGAGGATGGCCCTAAACCCCTTTTCCCTAAGCCAGGGGACGAGCTGGGCCATCACCCTTTGGGAAAGGGTCTGGCGGTCCAAGGTTTTCCAAACGCCCAGGGCCCAGCGGCGTAGGGCGGGCTTGTCCACGGAGGGAGGGTACCACCCCGGCCTCTTGACACTCAAGGCGGTTGAGTGTCAAAATTCCCCTTAGGAGGGTAGGGTATGCCGGTCTACGTTTACAAGGGCCTGGAAACGGGCAACTACTACGAGTTTGAACAGGGCTTCCACGACGAGCCTCTGAAGACCCATCCAGAAACGGGCGAACCCCTTAAGCGGGTCATCACCCCGCCCGCCATCATCTTCAAGGGTTCGGGGTGGCACGTGAAGGACTACGCCAAGAAGGACGCCTCTGCCAAGTCGGAAGGGAGCGAGGCCAAGGAGTAGGCCCTTGGCCCCCTCTGGCCCCGGGGCTGGCCTCGGGGCCTTATTCTTGGTTCCTGCTCAAGCTGGCTTGCGTCGCTGCTCCTTTTGCTGGGCTGTAACCCCTAGGCGGCGATTTGGGCCACCTCTGATGGGCATGGGGCTCCTCCTGCTCCTCCTGGCCAACAGCTCCGTGGTGGTTCCGGCGGGGCACGTGGGGGTGGTCTTCAACCTCCTGCGGGGGGTGCGGGAACGGCCCCTTTACGAGGGCATCCACTTCGTGGTGCCCGGGTTGCAACAGGTGATCCTTTACGATCACCCGGGTGAAGGAGGTGACCTTCTCGCCCCTACAAGGGGGAAAGGCGGGCCGATACCTCCATCCGGGCCCGCTCCAAGGAGGGGTTGGAGATGGGGGTGGACGTCACGGCCCAGTACAGCGTCCTCAAGGACCGGGCGCCCAAGCTACACCAGGAGGTGGGGCCGGGCTATCTGGAAGTCCTCATCGTGCCTCAGGTGCGTTCCAAGGTGCGGGACGCCGCCATCTTGCGGGCGGAAGGCGAGGCTAAGGCCATCGCCCTCCGGGGCCAGGTTATCAAGAACGCACCCGAGGTGGTGCAGCTCACCTTCGCCGAGAAGCTCGCTCCTGGGGTCCAGACCATCTTTGTCCCTAGCAGGGAGAACTGCCCCCTGGACCTTAGAGGCCCTCAGGGGGGCCCCAAGCCCTAGCGCAGGACCCGGTCCCCAGGGGCGGGCTCCAGGACCCCTTCCCGCACCTCCAAAATCCCCCGGTAGGCGGTGCCGGGGGCGTAGGTTTCCCCCGGTTGGAGCCTAGCCACCTTGAGCACCCGCCCCTCCCCGTCCAAAAAGGCCACCACCACGCCGAAGCGGTAGCCCTCCGTGGAGAAGGGAGCGTCCGTGGCCTCAGGAAAGAGGTAGAGAAGGGCCTCCAGCCCCTCTCGCCGCAAGCCCAGGCCCAGGTTCCAGGCCTCGGGGGTGCGGGCCAGGCGGGCCCGTAAGGTGTGGCGGCCCTGGGGGGTTTCCACCACTACCTGGGCGGGCGGGGGTGGGGTTTGGAAGCGCCGGGCCGCCAGGAGGTACCCCAAAAAGGAAAAGACGGAAAGGACGATTAAGAGGGCGAAGGCCACCAGGGGAAAGAGGGGGCTGCGTTCCACGCCTATTTGGGCCAGAGCTTTAGGGCCTCGCCCCCCACCTTGGCTCCTTGGGTGAGGCCCCGCCGGGCGAACCAGCCCTGGTTCACCTCCAACGCTCCCTGGTACAGCACCCCGGGATAGTAGACGGGGCAGGGGTCGGCCTTGCAGGGCTCCATGTCCAGGATGCGCAGGATGACCCCCTGGCGGTCAAAGAAGGCGATGGAAAGTGGGATCAGGGTGTTTTTCATCCAAAACCCCCCTGCGGTGGGGGTGGGGAAGAGGAAGACCATGCCCTCGTTCTCTCCCAGGCGCTGGCGGAACATAAGCCCCTGGGCCTGGCGCTCTGGGGTGTCCGCCACCTCCACCTTGAGGAGGTACCGCTTTCCCCCCTGCTCCACGTAGAGGGTGCTTTTGGGAAAGGATAGCCCCTGAGCCAAGGCGAGGAGGCCGAGGAGAAAGGCCAAGAGGCGCATGGGCCCATTATGGCAGAAGGGAGCGGAGGTGGGCCTGGATCTCCGCCTGCACCGCCTCCACGGGCCGGGTGGCGTCCAGGACCACGACGCGTTCCGGCTCCGCTTCCGCCAGGCGCAGGTACCCTTCCCGCACCCGGTGGAAGAAGGCGAGCCCGAGCCGCTCCAGGCGGTCGGGGTCTTTCACCCGCCTTAGGGCTTCCTCCGGGGGAAGGTCCAGGAGAAAGGTGCGCTGGGGCCTAAGGCCTAAGGTGGCCAGGCGGGCCACCTCCAGGAGCCAGGCCAGGGGAAGCCCCCGGCCGTGGCCCTGGTAGGCCAGGCTGGAGTCCAGGTAGCGGTCGGAAACCACCCACTCCCCCCTCTCTAGGGCTGGGAGGATCACCTTGCGCACGTGCTCCGCCCGGTCGGCGCTGAAGAGGAGGTACTCGGCCTCCGGGGAAAGTTCTTCCCCCAGGAGGAGGGCTTGCCGCACGGGGGGAAGCCCCGCCCCAGGTTCCCGGGTGAGGCGCACCTTCAGGCCCCTTTCCTCCAGGAAGGCGGCCAGGAGCCTGGCCTGGGTGGACTTGCCCGCCCCGTCCAGGCCTTCCAGGGTGAGGAAAACCCCGGCCATCTAGAGCCCCGTGGGGTGGTCCAGGAACACCCAGGGCAGGCCGAAGCGTTCCTCCAGGTGGGCCGCCAGGGCCTTGACCCCGAAGACCTCGGTGTCGTAATGGCCGGCGTAGATGACGTTGAGCCCCCGCTCAAAGGTTTCGTGGAAGGCGCTGTGCTTGGGCTCCCCGGTGATGAAGAGGTCCGCCTCCACCTGGCTTACCAGGCTCGCCGCCCCCCCCGAAACGATCACCACCTGTTCCACCCGGTCCTTACCCCCTTGGTGGACCAGAGGCTGCATCCCCGTGAGTTGTCCGAGCATGTCCGCTACCTGGACCAGGGGGGTGGGGAGGGGGAAGCGCCCCTTCACCCCCACGTCGTAGGGGGAAAGCTCCACCAGACCCAAGGCCCGGGCCAGGACGAAGTTGTTGCCCACCTCGGGGTGGGCGTCCAAGGGAAGGTGGGCGGCGTAGAGGTTGATGCCGCCTTGGAAAAGGAGCTCCAGGCGCCTTTTGTGGTGGCCTCGGATGGGGAAGGGCTTGCCCCAGAAAAGGCCGTGGTGCACCAGGAGGAAGTCCACTCCCTCTTCTAAGGCCTTTTGGAAGGTGGCCTCCGCCGCATCCACCGCCGCCCCCACCTTGCGCACCTCCTCCTTTCCCTCCACCTGCAGGCCGTTGAGGGAGGGGTCTTGGGGGAAGTCGGCGAGCCGCAGGTAACCGTCCAGGTAGCGCACCAGCGCATCCCGCTTCATGGGCCCTAGCTTACCGGAAGCCCCCCCTGGGCGAATGGCTGACCGGTCAGTAACATGGGAGCGTGGAACCCGAAACCCTTTTGCACCTCCGTTTCCTTTCCGACCTCACGGAGGGCCCGGAGGGCCTGCCCCTTTTTGTGCTCACGGAGATCGTGGCGGGCGACCCGCCCCGCTACCGCTCCCGCTTGGCCCTTTTTGACGGGGAGGTGCGCTTCCTTACCCAGGAGGAGGCGGCTAAGCCCCGCTACGCCCATCCCTATGTTTACTTCCTGCGTAAGGTGGGGGAGGGCAAGGAGCTGTTCCGCTTGGACCTAAGGGGGGGCGAGGCGGAAAGGCTCACGGAAACCCCCGGGGTCTTGGACTACGTCCTGGGCCCCTCGGGGGAGGTGGCCTTTCTGGCCCTAAAGGAAGCTCCCAAACCGGGAAGCCCCCGGGTGTACGAGACCTGGCCCTTTAAGTTTGACGGCCGGGGCCCTTTGCCCGAGGGGAACGTGGCCCTTTACCTCCTGAAGGATGGGGAGAAGCGGCTCCTTTTGGACCGCTACCCTCCCCCCAAGGAGATGGTCTTCGCCCCCGAGGGGCTCTACCTGGTGATGCCGGAGGAGGCCCGGGCCCAGGCGGCGTGGCGGGATACCCTCTTCCTCTTGGGGGAGGAGGGCCTGCGGAAGGTTTACGGGGGGGTGGGCCCCATCTTCGGCCTGGAGTGGAGCCCTGAGGGGCTTTTCTTCCTGGGCCACGCCTTTGAGCGGGGCGGGGGTACGGAGGCCCGGCTTTACCACCTCCGGGGGGGCGAGGCCCGGGTCCTCTTCACGGGGAGCCTCTTGAACTCCATCAACAGCGACCTTCGCTTCGGCACCCACTTCCAGGGGCCCCGGTGGGGTGAGGACGGGGTCTACCTGGTGCGCACGGAGGAGGGGGTGGCGCGGCTTTACCGGGTGGACCTGGAGGGGCGGGCCGAGGTCCTGCCCGCCTCCGGAAGCGTCCTGGCCTTCGCCCGCACCCCGAAGGGCCTATTCCTCCTCACCGAGGACTTCACCCGCCCGGCCCGCCTCGAGGGCCCCCTAGGCGTGTACGATCCCAACGCCGGCCTGCTCTCCCTGGCCGAGCCCGTTTACACCCTTTGGGAGAGCCCTGAGGGGCACAAGGTGCCGGGCTGGGTCCTCCTGCCCGAAGGGGAGGGCCCCCACCCCGTGATCCTCTACATCCACGGGGGCCCCCACACCGCCTTCGGGGCCGCCCCCATGCTGGAGCTCCAGCTTTTCCGGGCCCACGGCTACGCCGTGGCCTTCTGCAACCCCCGGGGCTCCACGGGCTACGGCCAGGACTATGCCCTTTTGGAGGGGGCCTGGGGCGAGCGGGACGAAAGGGACCTCTTGGGCTTCTTGGACCACGTTCTGGCCCGCTTCCCCTTGGACCCTAACCGGGTGGGGGTGGCGGGGGGGAGCTACGGGGGGTACATGGTGAACTGGCTCACCGCCCGCTACCCCGAGCGCTTCAGGGCGGCGGTCACCGACCGGAGCATCGCCAACTGGCTAAGCTTTTTCGGAAGCAGCGACATCGGCCCCCGCTTCACCTACCTGGAGCTTTTCGCCAAGCCCTGGGAGCGGCCTGAGGTCCTTTGGGAGAAGAGCCCCTTGCGGCTTGTCCACCGGGTGAAAACCCCCACCCTGGTGGTGCACGCCGAGGCGGACCACCGCTGCCCCATCGACCAGGGGGAGACCTGGTACACCGCCCTTTACCACCTGGGGGTGAAAGCCCGGTTTTTCCGGGTGCCCGAGGAGGGCCATGAGCTTTCCCGCTCGGGCCGTCCCGACCGCAGGCTGGCGCGGCTTCGCGCCTATCTGGACTGGTGGCGGGAGAACTTGTAAGCAGAAGGGGCCAGGGTTTTCCCTGGCCCCTTGGGGCTCATCCTTAGGCCTGGCTTTCCGCCACCGGCTCGGGGATGGGACCGAAGGTTTCCTCGTAGCGGGCCACGTTCTCCGCTAGGCTCCGCAGGAGGGCCTTAGCGTGCTGGGGGCTAGTGATGACCCGGCTCACCACCATGGCCCCGCCTTGGGGCTGGAGGAGGGCGAAGTCCAGGATGAACTCGTTCTTGGTGTGGGCGATGAGGGCCAGGTTGGTGTAGCGGCCCAGGGCGGTGTCCTTGTCGATCTGGATGTCTAGCTTTAGCTCGCTCATGCTAACGCCTCCTGGATTTTGGGAAGGGCCCGTTTTAGGGCGAGCCGCGCCCGGCCGAGGCTTTTGGCGCCGTCCAAGAAGAGGAGGAGGTGGTGGCCGGGAAGCGGCACGAGCAAAAGGGCCCCTTCCGGGTACTCTACCATGACCTCCTCCACCCCTTCTTGGCCCAAGGTCTGGGCCAGGGCCTTGGCGGTGCCCAACACCGTGGCGGAGCGAGCGGCGAGGGCGCTGGCCTCGGGGGCCCCTTCCTCCCGCGCCTCCTCCACCACGAACCCGTCCTCGCTCAGGAGGGCGGCCACCCGTACCCCCCGGGTTTCCTGTAGCTCCTTGAGGACCTCCAGCATCCCTTACCTCCTAGAGGCTTTGCACCCTAAGGGCGATGCGGGAAAGCTCCTGCCCAATGGCCTTGCGGTCCATGCCCCGCTCCAGCACCGCCCCTAGGATGTACTCGCCCACCCGCAAGGCCAGGACCTCGTGGCTGTCCGTGGCCAGGGTGAAGCGGCGCACCTCCCCGGAAAGGGCCTCCGCCAAGGGGGTCATGTGGCGTACCAAGGAGGCGAGCTCCGCCGCCAGGACCTCCGCAGGCGGGGCGCCCCGGCCCAGGGCTTCTATGACCAGGCCGTCCAGCCCGGTGAGCACCGCCCGCTTTACCCCCAAAGAGGCCAGGCTTTCTAGGTAGGCCATCCCACCACCTCCCAAAGCGTTTCCACCGCCTTGGCCGCCTCCACCCGGGCCCGGCCCAGGTTGGCCGAAGGCTCCAGGAGGAGGAGCAAGAAGAGGTCTTCCCGGGCCTTGGGGGCGCGCGCCATCCGGGCATAGCCTACCACGGGATGCCCTCCGATCCAGAGCTCCTCCACCCGGGCGGCCCCCAGGCTGGCGGCGTAGGCGGTCCTGGCCTGGCGGAAAAGGGCGGCGTGCTCGGCGATGGCCGCCTCGAGGTCCACCCGTTTCCGCCGCACCCCCTCCACCAAGAGGCCGTCCAGGGTGCCGAGCCCCGCGGCGAAGGCCCCCTCCACCCGGTCTAAGAGGCGTTGCAAGAGCTCCTCCATGCTATACGGGCTTCCTTCCCTCCAGGGCCCGGCCCAGGGTCACCTCGTCCACGTACTCCAGGCTCCCGCCCACGGGCAGGCCGTAGGCGAGCCGGGTGGCCTTAACCCCCCGGCGCTTGAGCTCCTCCGCCAGGTAAAGGGCCGTGGCCTCCCCCTCCACGGTCATGGAGGTGGCGAGGACCACCTCCTTCACCTCCTTGAGGCGGGGCCAGAGGGTTTCCAGGTTGAGCTCCTTGGGGCCCACGCCTTCTAAGGGGTTAAGGGCGCCGCCCAGGACGTGGTAGACCCCGGAGAACTCCCCGCTCCGCTCCAGGGCGAAGAGGTCGGCCACGGTTTCCACCACGGCGAGGAGGCTGGGGTCGCGGCTTTCGTCCTGGCAAATGGGGCAAAGCTCCCCCTCCGCCAGGTTGCCGCACACCCGGCAGACCCCAAGCCCTCGGATGGCGGCCAGGGCTTCCCGAAGCCCCTCCGCCTCCTCCGGGTGGAAGGCCAGGTGCAAGGCGAGCTTCTGGGCGGTTTTGGGGCCGATGCCGGGGAGGCGGGAGAGGGCCCGGGAGAGCTTGAGGAGGCTTTCGGGGTACTTCATCTAGAAGAGCTTGCCCAGCATCTGGCCCACGCCCCCGAGCTCCCGGGCCATCTCCTTCTCGGAAAGCTCCTGGGCCTTCTTCTGGGCGTCTTGGATGGCCACCAAGAGGAGGTCTTCCAGGGCCTCGAGGTCGTCCTGGAAGGTGCTAAGCACCTCGGGCTTGAGGCGCACGGCGAGGATCTTGCCGTGCCCGTTGGCCTCCACCTCCACCAGTCCCTGGGCCGTGCCCACCACGGTCATGCCCTCTAGGCGTTCTTGGATCTCCGCCGCCTTCTTCTGGGCCTTTTGCGCTTCCTTCAGGAGCTTCTGTAGGTTCATCGTCCCTCCCCTATGAGTATAGTGGAAGGCATGGAGCGCCCAAGAAGGCTGCGTTCGCCCCTTTTGCGCCCCCTGGTGGCCGAGGTGGAGCTTTCCCCCCGCCACCTCATCCTCCCTCTCTTCGTGAAGGCGGAAGGGGAGCGGGAGGAGATCGCCTCCATGCCTGGGGTCCACCGCCACCCCCTAACGGACCTTCCCCGCCTGGGAGAGGAGGCCCTGAAGGCGGGGCTTGGCGGGGTCATCCTCTTCGGGGTTTTGCCCGAGGGAGAAAAGGACCCGTTAGGCCACGGGGCCTACGCCGAGGAGGGCGTGGTGCAACGGGCCATCCGCCTCCTTAAGCGGGAGTTCCCCGAGCTTTTGGTCATCGCCGACACCTGCCTGTGCGAGTACACCAGCCACGGCCACTGCGGGGTGGTGCGGGAAGGGCCCTTGGGGTTCTACGTGGACAACGACGCCACCCTGGAGCTTCTGGCCAAGACCGCCCTTTCCCAGGCCCAGGCCGGGGCCGATGTGGTGGCCCCAAGCGCCATGATGGACGGCCAGGTGCGGGCTATCCGGGAGGCGCTGGACCGGGGAGGGTTTGCCCACGTGCCCATCCTCTCCTATGCGGTGAAGTACGCCTCCGCCTTCTACGGGCCCTTCCGGGACGCCGCGGCCAGCGCCCCCCAGTTCGGCGACCGCTCGGGCTACCAGATGGACCCGAGGGCGGGGCTTTGGGACGCCCTGCGGGAGGCGGACCTGGACGACCGGGAAGGGGCGGACCTCCTCATGGTGAAGCCCGCTTTGCCCTACCTGGACGTCCTGGCCGCCCTCAAGGGGCGCTTCCCCAAGCCCCTTTTCGCCTACCACGTGTCCGGGGAGTACGCCATGCTAAAGGCCGCCGCCCTCAAGGGGTTTTTGGACGAGCGGCGGGCGGTGTTGGAAACCCTATACGCCATCCGCCGGGCCGGGGCCCAGGGCATCCTCACCTACTACGCCCTCGAGGCGGCCCGTTGGCTCCAGGAGGGCTAAAGGCCCCAGATCTTCGCCGGGGCCAGCTCCACCAGGTTGCCCTCGGGGTCGCGGGTGTAAAGGCTTTTCCCCTTGGGCCACTCCGCCCACCAAACGGGGTAGCCCGCCGCCCTTAGGCGCCCTTCCCAAAGGGGCAGGTCCTCCTCCTCCACCCGGAAGGCCACGTGGACGCTCCCCCGGGCCCCGTGGGGGGGAAGGGCGGGGTCCTTTTCCGTTTCCTCGGGGTTGAAGACTAAGAACACCCCCCGCCCGGCCCGGAAGAAGGCGTGGCGGGGGGGCTTGAACTGGAAGCAGGGGAGGCCCAAAACCCCCTCGTAGAAGGCCCGCGCCCTTTCCAGGTCCTTGGCGTAGACGGCGGTTTCCAGGACGTCCACTACTTGAGCCGGGCGATGAGTTCCGCCACGGGGATGGCTTCGAGGGTGATGGTCTTCACGCTTCCCCTCGAGGCCAGGTGCAGCATGGCCCGGGCCACGCTGGCGGCGTCCTCTGCCTCCACGATGTTCACGAAATCGTAAGGCCCCAAGACCGCATACTGGGCCACCACCTTCACCCCGAAGTCCCGCTCCAGCTCCTGGTTCACCTCCTTGATGCGCTCCGGGTTTTTCACTAGGGTTTCCGCGCCGTCGTCGGTCAGGGTGCTCAGCACGATAAAGGTGGGCATGGCTGTCCTCCTTGCCCCCAGTTTAGCCCGATTTCGCTTCCCGCTCTAGCTCAAAGCGCCTCACTCCCACTCTATGGTGGCCGGGGGCTTGGAGGTGATGTCGTAGACCACCCGGCCCACCTCGGGTACCCGGCGGGGGATGCGCCGGGCCACCTCGTCCAGAAACTCCAGGGGCAGCCGGGCCCAGTCTGCGGTCATGAAGTCCTCCGTGGTCACTGCCCGGAGGGCCAGGACATAGCCGTACCGCCGCTCGTCCCCCGCCACCCCCACGCTCCGCAAGGGGGTGAGGACCGCCAGGGCCTGGGCCACCTTATCGTAAAGCTCCCACTCCTTGAGGAGGCTTGTGAAGAGGTCGTCCGCCTGCCGCAGGATCTCCAGGCGCTCCTCCGTCACCTCCCCCAGGATGCGCACCGCAAGCCCCGGCCCCGGGAAGGGGTGGCGCAGGCGGATGGGGTCGGGCAGGCCCAGGAGGAGGGCCAGCTCCCGCACCTCGTCCTTGAAGAGGAGGCGGAAGGGCTCCAAGAGGGTAAACTCCAGGTCCTCAGGGAGCCCGCCCACGTTATGGTGGCTTTTGATCTTGGCGGCCCCGTGCCCCCCCGCCGACTCGATGACGTCGGGGTAGAGGGTGCCTTGGGCCAGGAAGCGGAAGGGCCCTTGGGTCCGCGCCACCTCCGAGAAGACCGCCACGAACTCCCGCCCGATGACCTTGCGCTTCTCCTCGGGGTCCTCCACGCCCTTGAGGGCCTGAAGAAAGCGCTCCTTGGCGTCCACCACCAGGAGGTTGACCCCAAGGGCCCTTAGAGCCCCCTCCACCTCCTCCCGCTCCCCCAGGCGCAGGAGCCCGTGGTCCACGAAGACCGCCAGGTGGTCCACCCCCGCCCTGGCCAGGAGGAGGGCCAGGGTGCTGGAGTCCACCCCCCCGGAAACCGCCAGGAGGACCCGCTCCCCGCCCACCCGCTCCCGCACCTCCCGGAGAAGGGTTTCCAGCATGTGCTCCGGGGTCCAGTCCCGGGGCACGCCCGCTATCTCCAAAAAGTTTTCTAAAATCTGCATCCCCTTGGGGGTGTGGGCCACCTCGGGGTGGAACTGCACGGCGAAGGTCTTCCCGTCTTCGGCCTCCATGGCCGCCACGGGGTTGTCCTCGGTGGCGCCGGAAACCCGCCAGCCGGGAGGAAGCTCGCTAACGGCGTCTTGGTGGCTCATCCAGACCTGAACCTCCCCGGAAAGCCCCCGGAAGAGGGGGCCTTGGTAGCGGGTGAGGAGGGCCTTGCCGTACTCGGCCCGGCCGGAACGCTCCACCTTGCCCCCGAGCTCCTGGGCCAAAAGCTGCATCCCGTAGCAGATCCCCAGGGTGGGAAGGCCGAGCCCAAAAAGCCGGGGGTCGGGGCGGGGGGCGTCGGGGTCGAAGACGCTCTTGGGCCCCCCGGAGAGGATGAGGGCCTGGGGCTTGTGTTTGAGGATCTCCTCGAGGGGAGCGGTGCCCGGGAGGATGAGGGAGAAGGCCCGGAGTTCCCGTAGCCTCCGGGCGATAAGCCTTGTGTACTGGGAGCCGAAGTCCAGGACCAGGACCATGGGCTAAAGTTTACCCTTTGGTGTGTAATGAAGGCATGGCCGAGGTGGAAAGCTTCGCCCTGGACCACACCAAGGTCCAGGCCCCTTACGTGCGCCTAGCCGGCAGGAAGCCTGTGGGAAAGGGATGGGTGGAAAAGTACGACCTGCGCCTGGCCCAGCCCAACCGGGAGGCCATTCCCACCGCTGCCTTGCACACCCTCGAGCACCTTTTGGCTGGGTACCTCCGGGACCACTTGGAAGGGGTCATTGACCTTTCCCCCATGGGTTGCCGCACGGGATTTTACCTGGTGGTGGAAGGCCCCGTGGAGGAGGAGCGGGTCTTGGTGGCCTTGGAAAGGGCGTTGCGGGACGTTTTGCTCCACCAGGGGCCCATTCCTGGGGCGAGCTTTAAGGAGTGCGGCAACTACCGGGACCACCACCTGGAAGGGGCTAAGGCCTGGGCGGAAAAGGCGCTTAGGGCGGGGCTTCGGGTGCAGCCCACCATCCCCTTGGAGGGCCGGTGATCGCCTTTTTCGCCGCTGAGCCCGAGGAGGCGGGGGCTATCCGGGAAGCCCTCGGGGCGGAAGCCCCCCTGGATGCCCCTTTTCCCCTTTACCGGGGCGCGGGCGTTTTGGTGGCGGAAACGGGGGTGGGCAAGGTGGCGGCGGCCATGGCCGTGGCCCACGTCCTCACCCGCTTTGCCCCCAAGGAGAGCTTCTTCCTGGGGGTGGCCGGGGCCTTGGACCCTTCCTTGCGGGCCCTTGACCTCCTCCTGGCCGAGAAGGCGGTGCAGTGGGACGTGGACCTCACCCCCTTTGGCCGCCTCCCTGGGGAGACCGCCTTGGGGGTGCGCTTTTTCCCCTCGGACCCCAAGCTCCTGGAGAGGGTGGAACGGGCCGCCTTGGCCCTGGGCGTTCCCCATAAGCGAGGGGTGGTGGCCACGGGGGACCGCTTTATGGCGGAACGGAAGGAGGCGGAAAGGCTTCGCGCCCTCCACGGGGCCCATGCCGTCGAGATGGAGGGGGCGGCGGCCCTCATGGTGGCCTACTGCTTCCGCCACCCCATGGCCCTGGTGCGGATGGTGACGGACGGGGCGGGGGAAGGGGCGGAAGGGGACTTCCAGGCCTTTTTGCGGGAGGCCTCGAGGCGGCTCGGCCTCCTGGCCCGGGCCCTCGTATACTAAAAAGGAGGGGTCCCGATGCAAATCCGCCTCTTCACGGGAAACGCCCATCCGGGCTTGGCCCAAAGGATCGCCGAGGCCTTAGGGGTGCCCCTGGGCAAGGCCCTGGTGGACCGCTTCCCCGACGGGGAGATCCGGGTGCGGCTTTTGGAAAGCGTCCGAGGGGACGATGTCTACCTCATCCAACCCACCTGCCCCCCGGTGAACGAGCACCTCATGGAACTCCTCCTGTTGGCGGACGCCGCAAGGCGGAGCTCCGCCGGGCGCATTAACGCCGTCCTCCCTTACTTCGGCTACGCCCGCCAGGACAAGCAGACCGAAGGCCGGGAGCCCGTGAGCGCCAAGCTGGTGGCAGGGCTTTTGGAACGGGTAGGGGTCCACCGGGTCATCGCCATAGACCTCCACGCCCCCCAGATCCAGGGCTTCTTTGACATTCCCGTGGACCACCTCTCCGCCGTCCGCCTTTTCGCCCGCTACCTTCAGGAAAAGGGCTATGCGGAAAACGCCGTGGTGGTTTCCCCCGACGCCGGCCGGGCGGAGGAGGCCAGGCGGCTTGCCGAGCGGCTAAGCCTCCCCTTCGCCATGCTGGCCAAGCGCCGCCACGGGCCCAAGGAAACCTCGGTGACCTACGTGATCGGGGACGTGGAGGGGAAAAGGCCCCTCCTCATTGACGATATCGTTTCCACCGGTGGAACCATTCGGCGGGGGGTGGAGGCCCTGTTGCAGGCAGGGGCCCTGCCCGAGGTGGTGGTTTTGGCCACCCACCCCGTTCTGGTGGGGGAGGCGCGGGAGAACCTGGCCCACCCCGCCATCCGGGAGGTGGTCTTCACCGACACCATCCCCCTGAAAGACGGCGGCTACACCGTGCTTTCCACCGCCGAGCTCCTCGCCCAGGCCATCCGCCACGTGCACACCAACCAGTCGGTGAGCGCCCTCATCTAGGGCGAGGGCGGGGGATATGGTAAGCTTTTCTTTGTGTGCCCCTCGGGGGGGCAGGGTTTCACAAGGAGGAGTCATGGAGTACCGCCTGAAGGCCTATTACCGGGAGGGGGAGAAGCCCGCCGCTCTAAGGCGGGCGGGGAAGCTCCCCGGGGTCATGTACAACAAGAGCCTGAACCAGAAGGTTTACGTGGAGCTGGGGGAGTTTGACAAGGTCTTCCGCCAAGCCTCCATCCACCACGTGATCGTCCTGGAACTTCCTGACGGCAAGGAGCTCCCCACCTTGGTGCGCCAGGTGAACCTGGACAAGCGCCGGCGCCGGCCGGAGCACGTGGACTTTTACGTCCTTTCCGACGAGCCCGTGGAAATGTACGTGCCCCTGCGCTTCGTGGGCACGCCCCAAGGGGTGCGGGAAGGTGGGGTGCTCCAGGAGATCCACCGGGATATCCTGGTGCGGGTTTCCCCCCGCAACATCCCCGAGTACATCGAGGTGGACGTTTCCGGCCTCGGCATCGGGGATAGCCTCCACGCCGCTGACCTGAAGCTCCCCGAGGGGGTAAGGCTCGCCATCTCCCCCGAGGAGACCATCGCTGCGGTGGTGCCCCCGGAGGATGTGGAGCGCCTAGCGGCCGAAACGGCGGAGGCTCCCGCCGAGCCTGAGGTGATCAAGAAGGGCAAGAAGGAGGAGGAGGCTTAGCCTCCCCCCGCTGGGGCGCGGGGGGCCTGGGCTCCCCGCTTTCTTTTGGGGCCATGTTCTTGGTGGTGGGGCAGGGCAACCCGGGGGAGCGCTATGCCCCTACCCGGCACAATGTGGGCTTCATGGTCTTGGACCGGCTGGGCCTTTCCTTTCGCAAGAAGGGGGAGGCGCTTTTGGCCGAGGCGGAGGTGGGGGGGCAAAGGGGCTTTTTCCTGAAACCCCTCACCTACTACAACCTCACGGGCCAGGCGGTGGCCCCCCTGGCCCGCTTCTACAAGATCCCTCCCGAGCGCATTCTGGTGGTGCACGACGAGATGGACCTTCCCTTGGGCCGCCTGCGCCTTAAGGCGGGGGGGAGTCCTGCGGGAAACCGGGGGGTGGCTTCCATCGCCGAGGCCTTGGGCACCCTGGCTTTCCACCGCTTGCGCATCGGGATCGGCAAGCCTCCCACCCGGGAGCTGGGGGCGGCTTATGTGCTTTCTCCCTTCGCTCCCGAGGAGCTTCCCCTTTTGGAACGGGTGCTGGAGGTGGCCAAGGAGGCGGTGCTCTGCTGGGCGGAGCGGGGGCTTATCCCTTGCGCCGACCGCTATAACGGCCTGAACCTGCGGGAAAACCGCTAAGCTTGGGGTATGGCCGAGCCTGCCGTTTTGCTCCTTGCCGGGGGAAAAAGCCCCGAACACGAGGTTTCCCTGCTTTCCGCCGAGGGCGTTCTGCGCCATATGCCGTTTCCCACGGACCTGGCGGTTATCGCCAAGGACGGGCGCTGGCTCTTGGGCAAGGAGGCGGAAGCCGCCCTAACCGCCAAGGTGGCCCCCGAAGGCCGTCACCCCTTCCCGCCCCCTTTGGACTGGGATCGGTACCAGGTGGTCTTTCCCCTCTTACACGGGCCTTACGGGGAGGACGGGACGGTGCAGGGGTTTTTGGAGCTGTTGGGCAAGCCCTACGTGGGGGCGGGGGTGGCTGCTAGCGCCCTTTGCATGGATAAGGACCTTTCCAAGCGGGTCCTGGCCCAAGCGGGCATTCCCGTGGTGCCCTGGGTGGCCCTTTACCGGGGGGAGAGGCCTTTTGTGCCCTTTGAGCCCCCTTTTTTCGTGAAGCCCGCCAACACCGGCTCCAGCATCGGCATCACCCGGGTGGAGGACTACGCCCACCTGGAAAGGGCCTTGGCTGAGGCGTTCCGCCACGACGTCAAGGCGGTGGTGGAAAAGGCCCTACAAGGGGTGCGGGAACTGGAAGTGGGGGTTTTGGGGAACATCTGGGGCGAGGCGAGCCCCGTGGGGGAGGTGCGCTACCAAGCCCCCTTTTACGATTACGAGACCAAGTACACTCCGGGCCGGGCGGAGCTTCTCATCCCCGCCCCTTTGGACCCAGGAACCCAGGAGACCATCCAGGAGTTGGCCTTAAAGGCCTACCGGCTCCTGGGGATCCGGGGCATGGCCCGGGTGGACTTCTTCTTGGCGGAAGGGGAAGTGTACCTCAACGAGGTGAACACCATTCCCGGCTTCACCCCCACCAGCATGTACCCCAGGCTCTTTGAGGCGGGGGGGGTGCCCTACCCTGAGCTTCTCCGGCGGCTCGTGGAACTGGCCCTAGGCTAGGTGGCTGCTCCCTTTCCGGTAAGCGGGGGACAAAGGAAAGGGGCTTTAGTGGATGTTGGGGAGCGGCTGGGCCTAAAGGGGCGGCGGGTTCTTTTGCTGCACCACGATGACCTGGGGTTGACCCACGTCCAGAACGCCGCCTTTTTCGCTTTGGGTTTGCCCACGGGCAGCGTCATGGTACCGGGGGCCTGGGCGTCCCAGGTGCGGGGGGTGGACCTGGGGAAGGTGGAGCCAGCGGGGGGGCGGTTTCTCCTTCGGGAGTGGATGGCTTAGGTAGTTTTGTGGGCGCATTGGTGCCTTGGACTATAGTTGGACTAGTAGGAAGATGGAGGGGTGCGGCGGCTTGGCCCCTACCGCTTCCAGTGGGGTGAGGAGGTCTTGGACTATGCGTTCCTTCTATAGGCGCCACCACCGGAAACGGGACGGCCGGGAGCTCATCCTCTACGGCCTTGCCCCTTGGGAAGAGGCCCCTTTGCCAGAAGGGGAGGAGGCTCTGGAGCCTGCTCCCCACCTCCGCTACCATCCCTTGCGGAAGGAGTGGGTGGTCTACGCCGCCCACCGCCAGGAGCGCACCTTCCTGCCCCCAAGGGAGCATTGCCCCTTGTGCCCAAGCCGAGAAGGGGCCTTTCCCACGGAAATCCCTTTTACCCGCTTCCAGGTGGCGGTCTTTGAAAACCGTTTCCCCGCCCTGGTCTCCGTTCCCCCGCCGCCCCCTTCCGGCCTTCCCGTGGCGGCGGAGGCTGCGAGGGGTCGGTGCGAGGTGGTGGTCTACACCCCTGCCCACACGGGAAGCCTGGCCACGCTAAGCGAGGAGGAGAGGCTTCTTTTGGCCTGGGTGTGGCGGGAGCGGTACCAGGCCCTCTATAGCCTCCCCGGGGTGCGCTTCGTCATGCCCTTCGAGAACCGGGGGGAGGCGGTGGGGGTGACCCTGCACCACCCCCATGGGCAGATCTACGCCTATCCCTTCGTGCCGCCCCTTCTGGAGCGGGAAAGCCTGGCTTTCCGCGAGCGCCCTGTGCTCCAGGAGCTTTTTCCCCACCTCGAGGCCTACCGGGTGGACGAGGAGGAGGGCTTTTTGGCCTTTGTACCCCCCTTCGCCCGCTACCCTTACGAGGTCTGGGTGGCTCCCCGGGAGCGGCACCCGGGTCCTTGGACGTTCTCGGAGGAGGAGATGGCGGCCTTCGCCCGGCTTTTGGGCCGGGTGGTGGCCCGCTACGATGCCCTCTTCGGCGAGCCCTTCCCCTACGTGATGGCCTTCCACGCCGCACCCCTGGGGGAGGAGCGCACCTTTCACTTCCACGTGGAGTTCTACCCGCCAAAGCGCACAAAGGACAAGCTCAAGTTTCTGGCGGGAACGGAGCTTGGGGCGGGGACCTTCGTGGTGGACGCCCTGCCGGAGGAAACGGCGCGGCGGCTTAGGGAGGTGTTATGAGGTACCTTTTGGCCCTGGACCAAGGCACCACCTCGAGCCGGGCCATCCTGTTCACCCTGGAGGGGAGGCCCGTGGCGGTGGCCCAACGGGAGTTCCGGCAGATTTACCCGGAGCCGGGCTGGGTGGAGCACGACCCTTGGGAGATCTGGGAGAGCCAGCTTTGGGCGGCACGGGAGGTTTTGCGGCGGGCGGGGGTGGGGCCTGAGGAGGTGCTGGCCCTGGGCATCGCCAACCAGCGGGAGACCACCTTGGTGTGGGAGAGGGAAACGGGGCGGCCCCTCTACCACGCCCTCGTCTGGCAGGACCGGCGCACGGCCTCCCTTTGCGAGGCCCTGCGGGAACAGGGGCTAGAGGGGCTCTTTCGGGCCCGCACGGGGCTCCTCTTGGACCCCTACTTCTCCGCCACCAAACTCCTATGGCTGTTGGAGCGGGTGCCTGGGCTTAGGGCGCGGGCGGAGAGGGGAGAGGTGGCCTTCGGCACCGTGGACACCTGGCTCCTTTGGCACCTCACGGGGGGCAAGGTCCACGCCACCGACCCCACCAACGCCAGCCGCACCCTTCTCTTCCACCTCCAGACCCTCACCTGGGACGAAGAGCTCCTCGCCGCCTTGGGCATCCCCAGGGCCCTCCTGCCGGAGGTGCGCCCCTCGGATGGGGACTTTGGGGCCACCCTGCCGGAACTCCTCGGGGCCCCCATCCCCATCCGGGGGGTTTTGGGGGACCAGCAGGCGGCCCTCCTGGGGCAGGCGGCCTTGGGGGCGGGGGAGGGGAAGTGCACCTACGGCACCGGGGCCTTCCTTCTCCTGAACACGGGGGAGCGGCCGGTGTGGGCGGAGGGGGGCCTCCTCACCACCTTGGCCTGGCACCTTCGGGGGAAGGCCACCTACGCCCTGGAGGGAAGCGTGTTTGTGGCGGGGGCGGCGGTGGGGTGGCTCAAGGAGGTGGGCCTCCTGGGGGAAAGCGCCGAGGCGGGACGGCTGGCCGAGGAGGTGGGGGACACGGGCGGGGTGTACTTCGTTCCCGCCTTCACGGGGCTTGGGGCCCCCTACTGGGACCCCTACGCCCGGGGGGCCATCCTGGGCCTCACCCGGGGCACGGGGCGGGCCCACCTGGCGCGGGCGGCCCTGGAGGGGGTGGCCTTCTCCGTGCGGGACGTGGCCTTGGCCATGGCGGAGGCGGCGGGGCTTAGCCTCAAGGCCCTCAAGGCGGACGGGGGCATGGCGCAAAGCGACGCCTTCCTGGCCATCCAGGCGGACCTTCTGGGGGTGCCGGTGCTCCGGCCGAGGACCACGGAGACCACCGCCCTGGGGGCGGCCTTCGCGGCGGGGATAGGGGCGGGGGTACTTGCCCTTGAGGACCTCCCTGGCCTGTGGCGGGAGGAGGCCCGCTTCCTCCCCCGGATGCCGGAGGAAGAACGAAGGCGGCGCCACCGCCTCTGGCAGAAGGCGGTGGCACGGGCCCGGGCCTGGGCGGAGGAGGCCTGATGCCCTGGGAACGGGCGGCCCTTTGGGAACGGCTTAGGGAACCCCTGGACCTCCTCATCCTGGGAGGCGGGGCCACGGGGGCGGGGGTCTTGTGGGAGGCCACCCTGAGGGGCTTAAAGGCCGCCCTGGTGGAGGCGAAGGACTTCGCCGCGGGGACGAGCAGCCGCTCCACCAAGCTCCTCCACGGGGGCGTGCGCTACCTGGAACTCGCCCTCCGGCGCCTGGACCGGCGGCAGCTCCGCCTGGTGGTGGACGCCCTGCACGAGCGCCAGGTGATCCTGGACCTGGCCCCCCACCTGGCCCACCCCCTCCCCCTCCTCACCCCGCTTTTCCGCCCCCTGGAGCTCCCCTACTACTGGACGGGCCTCCAGCTCTACCACCTCCTGGCGGGGAAGCGTCGCCTCGGCCCCACCCGCTACCTCACCCCCCACGAGGTGGCGGCCCGCTTCCCCCAACTCCCCAAGACCCTGGGGGGCGTCCTCTACTGGGACGGGCAGTTCTCGGACCACCGCCTCGTCCTCGCCCTCCTCCTCTCCGCCCTCCACCGGGGGGCCATCGCCCTGAACCACGCCGAGGCCACCGCCTTCCTCCTCCGGGGGGGAAGGGTGGCGGGGGCGGTGGTCCGGGACCGCCTCACGGGGAAGGAGGTGGAGGTCCCGGCCAAGGCGGTGGTGAACGCCACCGGCCCCCTCGCCGACCGCACCCGCCACCTCCTGGACCCCGAGCTCCCTCCCCTCCTCACCCCCTCCTCCGGGGCCCACCTGGTCCTGGACTACCCCGTGCCCCTGGGGCTGCTCCTTCCCAAGACCCGGGACGGCCGGGTGCTTTTCCTCCTGCCCTACCGGGGCAGGGCCCTCCTGGGCACCACCGACCTCCCCGCACCCCCCACCCCCTGCCCCCTCCCCCGGGAGGAGGAGGTGGCCTACCTCCTGGAGGAGGTCCGGCCCTACCTGGGGGACCTCTCCCCCTATGTCCGGGCGGCCTGGTCCGGGCTTCGGCCCCTGGTGGGGCGGGGGGAGACTAGGCTCTTGGTGCGGGACCACCTCATCGCCGAGGAGCGGGGGCTCTACACCCTCACCGGGGGCAAGTGGACCACCTTCCGCCTCATGGCCAAGGACCTCCTGGACCGCTTGGACCGGGACCTCGGCCTTGGCCTTCCCCCCTCCACCTCCCACGCCACCCCCCTTTGGGGGGCGGGGCCTAAGCCCTCCCTGGACCTCCCCCCCGAGGTGGCGGAACACCTTTACCACACCTACGGCACGGAGGCGAGGGGGGTGGCCGTCTTAGGGGATAGGCCCCTTCTGCCCGGGCTTCCCCACCTGGAGGGGGAGGTGGTCTACGCCGTGCGGGAGGAGCTGGCCCAGAAGCCCCTGGACGTCCTGGCCCGGCGCCTGGGCCTGGCCCTTTGGGACCAGGAGGCGGCGCGGGCGGCCTTGCCCCGGGTGGTGGAGCTTATGGCTTCCCTCCTGGGCTGGGACGAGGGGCGGAAGGAGGCGGAACGGAAGGAGGCCGAGGCCGCCTTGCCGGGGCTTTGCTAGCCCTCTTCCGCCCGTTGCACCGCCTGGGTTTCCCGCAGGATGGCCCGCACCCGCTCCCCGGGAATGGTTTCCTCCCGCAAGAGCTCTTCCGCCAGGCGGTGCATGGCCTCGGCGTGGGCCAAAAGCACCTCCCGGGCCCGGGCGTAGGCCTCGTCCAGGATCCTGCGAATGTCCTGGTCGATGAGGCGGGCGGTCTCCTCGGAATGGTCCTTTTTCTTGGCGATTTCCTCGCCCAGGAAGATGGGGCCGGAGTCCGAGCCCCAGGCGATGTTCTTGAAGTGTTCCCCCATGCCCCAGTCCAGGACCATGCGCTTGGCGAGCTGGGTGGCCCGCTTGAAGTCGTCCTGGGCCCCGGTGGTCACGGTGCCGGTGAAGAGCTCCTCCGCCACCCGGCCCGCCATGAGGACGGAAAGCTCGTCCATGAGGTGCTCCCGGGACACCAGGACCCGCTCTTCCGGCTTGCTCCACCGGGCGCCCAGGGCCATCCCCCGGGGCACGATGGACACCTTCTCCGTCTTGTCGGCGTGGGGCAGGACCTCCCCCACCACGGCGTGGCCCGCCTCGTGGTAGGCTACCGCCCGCTTCTCCTCGGGGGAGAGCTTGAGGGCGGGGCGCTCCAGGCCGAGGACGATCTTGTCCAGGGCCCTGAGGAAGTGCTCCTTGCGGATTTTCTTTTCCCCATCCCGGGCGGCCAGGAGGGCGGCTTCGTTCACCAGGTTCTTGAGGTCGGCGCCGGAAAAGCCGGGGGTGAGGTGGGCGAGCTCCAAGGCGTCCACGTCCTCGGCGACGGGTTTGCCCCGCATGTGGACCAGGAGGATGTCCTTCCTCTCCTCCAGGGAGGGGAGGCCCACCACCACCTGGCGGTCAAAGCGCCCCGGGCGCAACAGGGCGGGGTCCAGGATGTCCGGGCGGTTGGTGGCGGCGAGGACGATGACGGAGGTGTCCTTCTCAAACCCGTCCATCTCGGAAAGGATTTGGTTTAGGGTTTGCTCCCTTTCGTCGTGGCCGCCCCCGATGCCTGCCCCCCGTTTGCGGCCGATGGAATCTAGCTCGTCGATGAAGATGATGCTGGGGGCGTTCCTGCGGGCGTCTTCGAAGAGGCTTCGCACCCGGCTCGCCCCCACGCCCACGAACATCTCCATGAACTCGCTGGCGGAAACGGAGAAGAAGGGCACCCCGGCCTCCCCCGCCACCGCCCGGGCCAGAAGGGTCTTCCCCGTGCCCGGGGGGCCCACCAGGAGGACCCCTTTGGGGATCTCCGCCCCCAGCTCCAGGTACTTCTTGGGGTTTTTGAGGAAGTCCACCACCTCCATGAGCTCCCGCTTGGCCTCCTCGTGGCCGGCCACGTCCTTGAAGGTGGTGTTCACCTTGCGTTCTTTGCCGTAGAGTTTGGCCCGGCTTTGGCCGAACTGCATCACCTGGCCTGCCCCGCCTTGGGCCCGCATGAAGAAGAACCAGAAGAAGAGGATGAGGAGGAGGGTGGGGCCCACGTAGAGGAGGAGCTGGGGCCAGAAGGAGGGGGCCTTGGTCACCACCCGGACGCCGTTCTCCTCCAGGAAGCGCAAAAGCTCGGGGTCCGCCACCTGGGCGGGGGGCAGGGGCACCTGGAAGCGGCGGGCCACCTGGCTCCCCCCTTGCGGGGTGGGAAAGCGCTCGGGCTCCTTTAGGGTGCCTAGGATGCGGGTTTCCTCCAGGGTCACCTCCGCCACCTTGCCTTGGCGCACCAGTTCCCGGAACTCGGTGTAGGAAAGGGTGGGGGCCGGGGGGCCGGTGAAAGCGCTGTAGGCCAGGTAGCCCAAGAGGAGTAGAAAGATCAGGGTAAAGGGGTTCAAGCGTTGCGGCAACATCTACCTCCCTTGCCCTATGGTAGCGCCTCACCGGGTGAGAGGACTGAAGGCTGTGGTATCCTCTAGCGGCGATGAGGGGGGTCCTCGAGGCCCTGCACCAGGGAGACTACGATACCGCCATCGATCGCCTCACCCGCAAGGCCCTTTTCGGCGCCAAGGAGGAGGCCAAGGAGGCCCTTTTGCTCCTGGCCGAGGTGTATAGCCTCTACGGGGAGGAGGGGCTGGAGCGGGCCCACAGGGCCTTGGAGGAGGCGTACGAGCTCGGGGAGCTGGAGTATAACCCCCTTTACCGGGCCCTTTTGGCCGAGCTTTTGGCCTTGGAAGGGCGGGGCGAGCGGGAGGTCCTCCCCCTCTTTCTGCCCACGGAGGACCCCCGGGCCCGTTACCATCAGGCCCAGGCCCTCTTCTACCTAGGCCGCTTCGAAGAGGTGTTGGGGACGCTTAAGGAGGGGCTTCCCGCCTTCTTGGCCTGGCGGGCGGAGGCGCTTAAGGGGAGGGCCCTAGAGCGGCTTGGCCGCCACCGGGAGGCGGCCCTGGCCTACGAGCGGGGGGCGGAGCTCGCCCTGGGGCTTGAGCGCTACTGGCTCCTCCTGGACGCCGCCGCCATGTGGGTGGAGGCGGGGGAGGGGGAGCGGGCCCTTTTGGCCCTGAAGGAGGCGGAGGAGGAGGTGGGGGAGGTGGAGGGGGCGGAGGACGCGGCCACCCGCCACTACCTGTTGGCCCGGGCCCACCTCCTGTTGGAAAACCCCAACCGGGCCCTGGATGAGGTGCAGGAGGCCTTGAGGAACGAGGAGGAAAGCGGCCATAAGGCCTACGGCACCCCCCTCCTCATGGGGCAGATCCTGCAGCGGCTAGGCCGCTACGAGGAGGCCATGGCCGCCTTCCAAGAGGCCTTGCGGCGGGCGGAAGGGGGGGAACGCCCTTACGTGCTCCACGAGATGGGGGTGGCGGCCTTGGACCAGGGGGCCTTCCTCGAGGCCGAGGAGTACCTGCGGGCCCTGGTGGAGGAGGAGGGCTACCCCTACCGGGCCCAGGCCCTGGCGGACCTGGCGGAGGCCCTCTACCGCCAAGGGCGCTACCAGGAGGCGGTGGGGGTGGCCCAGGAGGCCATGGCCCAAGGGGCGGAGGCGGCGGGGGAGCTCATCTTGGGCCACGTGGCCTACGACCTCATGCATCTGGAGGAGGCTTTGGCCCACTACCGCAAGGCGGCGGAGCTTTCCGAGGAGGGGAGCCGGGAGTGGGTGGGGGCCCAGGAGATGGTGGTGGACACCTTGGCCCAGTTGGGCTACCGCTTTCCCGAGGAGATCCTGGCCCGGGCCGAGGCGGTGCTGCCCCACGTCCACCCCGCCGACGAGTGGCACCAGGCCCTCCTGGCCTACCGGGAGCGGGCCGAGGCCATCCTGCGCCAGGGCAGGCGGCCCAACTAGCCCCGCCGCAAGGGGCTTAGGGCCTTGAGCACCTCCTGGGCCCGGAGGGGCTTGGGTAGGTGAAGGACCCGCAAGGGGCGGAAGAGGAGGCCCGGGGGGGTTTCGCTCACCAGGTACAAGGAGGCGAGCTTCCCCTCGGGGTGGGTCCGGATGCGGCGGGCCATCTCCAGGGCCTTTTCCCCTTGCAGGATGACGCCCTTGGGCCTTTCCTTGAGGAGCCTTAGGGCCATCTCCAGGTCCTTGGCCAGAAGCACCCGGAAGCGGTGGGCCTCGAGGAGGTACAGAAGAAGCCTGCGCACCACCCCGCTTTCCGCCAGGACCAGGACCAAGGGGTCTTCCGCCAAGAGGGTGGAGGGGCGCACCAAGCCCCGGCTTTTTAGCTCAAAGAGGAGGTGGTAGACCTCCTCCTCCGGCAGGCCCGAAAGCAGGGCCACGCTCCGGGCCCGCCGCACCCCGTCCAGGTGTTCCAACACCGCCCAGGCCTCCGGGGGCAAGGGGTGGCGGGTGGGGTCTTCCACCAGGTGGAGGACCTCGTCCGGGTCCACCTGGCCCCGGCGCCACTCGTCCAGGCGCCTCGCCGCCTCCATGAGGGTGGCGTCGGTGTCCAGGGTGTGGGGGAGGGCCACCTGGCTCCCCTCGGTGAGGGGCTCGGCCAGGATTTCCCCTTCCTTTTCCCCCAAAAGGGTGGCCAGGGCCTCCAGGACCTGGGCGGTGAGGGCCTCCCTGAGTTCCTCCTCCCCGATGAGGCCGAGCTCCAAGGCCAAGGCCCCCAAGGGGGTGCCGGGGTTTTCCCGGCCCTGGCGCTCCACCAAGGCTTGCACCTCCTCCAGGCTCAGGTGGCCGAGGCGCACCAGGTACTCCCCCAGGTGGGGGCCCGGCTCGGTGCGGGCGTAGAGGATGCGCCCGCCCAAGAGGTGGACCCGGCCGTAGATGCGGCCCTGGAAGGCCACCACGGCGCTTTTCCGTTGGGCGGAAAGGGCCTTTAGGAGTTCGCCCAGGTCCAGTTCCTCCAGGGTGGCCCGGATCATGCTACAGGAGGGGTTCCACGGGGGGCGGGTAGCCCAGGTGGCGGTAGGCCCGTTCCGTGGCCACCCGGCCCCGGGGGGTGCGCTTGAGGAGGCCCTGCTGGATCAGGTAGGGCTCGTGCACCTCCTCCAGGGTCCCGGGGTCTTCCGAGACCGCCGTGGCCAGGGTGGCGAGGCCCACGGGCCCGCCGCCGAAGCGCAGGATGAGGGCCTCGAGGATCTCCCGGTCCCGCTTCTCCAGGCCAAGCTCGTCTAGCCCCAAGGCGGCCAGGGCCTCCTGGGCCCTTTCCCGGGTGATGACCCCTTCCCCCGCCACCTGGGCGAAGTCCCGCACCCGGCGGAAAAGACGCTTGGCGATGCGCATGGTGCCCCGGCTCCGCTTGGCGATCTCCAGGGCAGCCTCCGCCGTGATCTCCACCCCAAGAAGCCCGGCGTCCCGCTGGACCCCTTGGGCCAGCTCCTCCAAGGAATAGTACTCCAGGTGCTCCACGATGCCGAAGCGGCTCCTTAAGGGGGCGGTGATGAGGCCTGGGCGGGTGGTGGCCCCGATGAGGGTGAAGCGGGGAAGCTCCAGGCGGATGGTCCGCGCTGCCGGCCCCTGGCCGATGACGATGTCCATCTTGAAGTCCTCCATGGCCGGGTAGAGGTGCTCCTCCGCCTGGCGGCTTAGGCGGTGGATCTCGTCGATGAAGAGGATGTCCCCCTCCTCCAAGGAGTTGGCCAAGATGGCGGCCAGGTCCCCGGGCTTCTCTATGGCTGGCCCCGAGGTGATGCGCAGGTTCACTCCAAGCTCATGGGCGATCACGTGGGCCAGGGTGGTCTTGCCCAGACCCGGGGGCCCGAAGAGGAGGAGGTGCTCCAGGGGCTCCCCCCGGGCCTTGGCGGCCTCGAGGTAGACCCTAAGCTTCTTCTTGAGCCTTTCCTGGCCGATGTACTCGTCCAGGGTCTTGGGCCTTAGGGCGAAGTCCGGGTAAACCTCCACGCCCTTTCATGATAGCCTTTTCCCGTGCGGCGCACGGTGAAGGAGTTTCGCGAGGCCAAGGGCAAGCGGCTGGTCTACCTCACGGCCTATGACTACCCCACCGCCCGCCTGGCGGAGGCGGCGGGGGTGGACGCCATTTTGGTGGGGGACTCCTTGGGCATGGTGGTCCTGGGTTACCCTTCCACCGTCCCCGTGACCCTAGAGGAGATGCTCCACCACACCAAGGCGGCCAGGCGGGGCGCGCCCGACACCTTCCTGGTGGCGGACCTTCCCTACCTCTCCTACGCCACCTTGGACCGGGCCTTGAGCGCGGCGGAGCGCCTCCTTAAGGAGGGCGGGGCCGATGCGGTGAAGCTAGAGGGGGGTGAGGAGGTGGCGGAGATCGTCCGGGGCCTGGTCCGGGCCGGGGTGCCGGTGCTGGGGCACGTGGGCCTCACCCCCCAGACGGCGAGCCAGCTAGGGGGCTACAAGCTCCAGGGCAAGCGGCCCGAGGAGGCAAAGCGCATCCTCGAGGGGGCCCTGGCCTTGGAGGAGGCGGGGGCTTACGGGGTGGTGCTGGAGATGGTGCCCGCCCTTCTGGCCAAGGAGATCACGGAGCGGCTTTCCGTCCACACCGTGGGCATCGGGGCCGGGCCCCACACCGACGCCCAGGTCCTGGTCTTCCACGACGTGGTGGGGCTTTACGGGGAGTTCAAGCCCCGCTTCGTCAAGCGCTACCTGGAGGCGGGAAGGCTCATCCAAGAGGCCCTGGCCCAGTACGCCAAGGAGGTGCGGGAAGGGGTTTTCCCTGGCCCTGAGCACAGCTTCTAGCCCTACAATGGAGGCCGTGGTGCGCTTTCAGGCGGAAGGCGTGCGCCTGGACCAGGCGGTGGCCGAGGCCTGTGGGGTGAGCCGGGCCCGGGCCCAGGCCTGGATCGCCGCAGGCCGGGTGCGGGTGGGGGAAAGGGTGGTGGAAAAGCCTTCCTACCGCCTAAAAGGGGAGGAGGTCTACGTGGAGCCTCCGGAGGAGCGGCCCATGGTGGTGCCGGAGGACCTTCCCATCCCCGTGCTCTACGAGGACGAGGACCTCCTGGTCCTGAACAAGCCCCCAGGCCTCCTCACCCACCCTGCCCCCGGGGTCTACACGGGCACGGTGGTGAACGCCCTTTTGGGCCGCTACCTGGAGGTGCCCCAGGACCTCTCTCCCGAGCGGCCCGAGTGGGTGCGCCCGGGCATCGTTCACCGCCTGGACAAGGACACCAGCGGGGTTTTGGTGGTGGCCAAGCACCCGGGGGCGGTGGAGGCCCTCTCCCGGGCCTTCCGCGACCGGCTGGTGATGAAGCGCTACCTGGCCCTCACCGAGGGGCACCCCAAGGAGGGCACCCTCATCGCCCCCATCGGGCGCCACCCGGTGGAGCGGCACAAGATGCACGTGGGGGGCGTGGCGCCCCGCTACGCCGAGACGGAGTTTAGGCTCCTCGCCACCGCCGGGCCCTACGCCTTGGTAGAGGCTAGGCCCCACACCGGCCGCACCCACCAGATCCGGGTGCACCTGAAGCACCTCAAGGCCCCTATCCTGGGGGACGAGCTTTACGGCAGGAAAAGCCCCCACATACCCCGCCAGGCCCTGCACGCCTACGAGCTCAGGATCCCCCATCCCCGCACCGGGCGCATTTTGGAGTTTTTGGCCCCCCTGCCTAGGGACATGGCCCAGGCCTGGGAAGCCTTGGGTGGAAGGTGGCCGGAAGGAATAGAGCGCGACGCCAGGTATACTTAGGCCCAATGAGCCTGCGCGCTCCGCCCCTTTTCCAGGCCGAGCCGGCTTGGGCGCACCGCCTTTACGTGGGGGATGCCCGGCAGATCCTGAGCGCCTTGCCCGAAGCCTCCGTCCACCTGGTCCTCACCTCGCCCCCCTACTGGACTTTGAAGCGCTACGAGGACGTGCCCGGGCAACTGGGCCACGTGGAGGACTACGAGGCCTTTCTGGACGAGCTGGACAAGGTGTGGCGGGAGGTGTACCGGACCCTCGTCCCTGGGGGGCGGCTTGTCATCGTGGTGGGGGACGTGGCCGTGGCCCGGAAGCGCTTCGGGCGGCACTTGGTTTTCCCTCTCCACGCCGACATCCAGGTGCGGTGCCGGAAGATTGGGTTTGACAACCTCAACCCCATCCTCTGGCACAAGCACACCAACGCTGCCTTGGAAGCGGACCGCCCCGGTTTCTTCCTGGGCAAGCCCTACGAGCCTGGGGCCATCCTCAAGACCGAGGTGGAATACATCCTCATGCAAAGGAAGCCTGGGGGTTATCGCAAGCCTACCCTGAAGCAGCGGGAGGCTTCCCGCATCCCCAAGGAGCTCTTTGCCCGCTGGTTTCGGCAAATCTGGGACGACATTCCCGGGGAAAGCACCAAGGCCCACCCGGCCCCCTTCCCCTTGGAGCTGGCGGAAAGGCTTGTGCGCATGTTCAGCTTCGTGGGGGACGTGGTTCTGGACCCTTTTGCCGGCACCGGTACCGCCCTGATCGCCGCCGCCAAGTGGGGGCGGAGGGCCCTTGGGGTGGAGCTGGTGCCCAGGTACGCCGAGCTGGCCCAAAGGCGCTTTGCCCAGGAGATCCCCGGGGTTTCCCTGGAGGTTTGGGATGGGGTTCCAGGACTTAGCCCGTGAGCTAGAGGGGGTGCTTGGGGGGATGCTCCATACCTCCTCCCAAGATAGCGGGCGCCAGGGCCGCCTGGCCGAGTACCTGATGGCCCGTTTGCGCGAGCGCCTTCCTCCTCACCTTTGGCCCTATTTGGAAGCGGAAGTCCAGGTCCGACATTCCGCACCCCTCTCCCTTGGCCTTAGGATTTTGGGATGGAAACCACACCCAACCTACAGGTGTACGACCTGGGCCACCTGGGCCTGGTGGCCAGCATCCTGGATCAGATAGGACTG